>JBIODY010000377.1:0-2424 GCA_044445505.1 Lysobacterales bacterium | reverse complement strand
GCTCGCACTGCGTGCGCTGACCGGCGCGGAATGGCGCCACCCGACGCAGGGCTACGACTACCTGATCGTTGTCCACCCGAGTCTGATCGACGCGATCAGGCCGCTTGCCGCATTCCACGAGCAGCGCGGACTCAAGGTCGCCGTGCTCGATGTCAACGCGGTCTACGACCAGTTCAACCACGGCATCACCCATCCACGCGCGATCCGCAACCTCGTCGCTGCGGCGTATCACCATTGGCCGAAAAAGCCGCGCTTCCTGCTGCTGGTCGGCGATGCGAGCTTCGACATCCGGCATGAGACCTACAACGATCTCAACTATGCGAAATGGACCGATCGGGAGCTGCTGTATCCGGGTCATTTCGGTGCGGTGCCGGGCACGCCGTATCCACAGCAGCCGCAGAAACTCGCCGACCGCAACCTGATCCCGACCTGGCAATATCCCTCGCCCGAGGGGCAATCCGCGAGCGACAACGCATTTGCGACCGTCGATGGCGACGGCTGGCATCCGGTGGTCGCGGTCGGACGTTTCCCGGTCGTCGAACCCTCCGAGGTCAAGGCGATCGTCGACAAGACCATCGACTATCTTTCCAGGCCGCAACTCGGCGCGTGGCGGCGCGACGTGATGTTCATCACCGACGAGATCGATGCGTTCAAGAAAGCGTCCGACGAGATCGCCAGTGGCCTCGGCAAGAACGGGTTCCTCGCCGACAAGGTCTATGCGAGTCCGAAGGAGACCGACAACGCGGCGCACCAGGGCGCGATCCGCGACGGCATCGACGACGGTCGCCTGCTGGTGCATTTCATCGGCCACGGCGGGCGCTACATCTGGCGCACCGGGCCGCCGGACCTGCACAAGAACGCCGACCTGTTCACGCTCGCCGACGTTTCCTCGCTGAAGAATGCGGCGCGCCTGCCGATGGTGCTGTCGATGACCTGCTACTCGGCGCCGTTCGACAACCCGACCGAGGACTCGATCGGCGAGCGTTTCCTGCGCGAGCCGGCCAAGGGCGCGATCGCGGTGTTCGCGGCATCGTGGCGCAACTCGCCCTCGCCTGCGTACAGCACCAGCATCATCAACGAACTGCTCGAACCCGGCGCGACGATCGGCGAGGCAATCGTGCGTGCGAAGAAACAATCGCCGGATCGCACCCTGGTCGAGATGTACAACCTGCTCGGCGATCCGGCCGTCGTGCTCGAGCGTCCGCGCGACGTGGCCCGCATCATGCGCGACGGTGATCGCTGGAATCCGGGCGTGCTCGTCGACCTGGGCCAGCCGCGCTTCGCCGGCAACGTGACCGTCGACTGGCTCGACGCGAAAGGCGCGCATCTGGCCACATCGACATTCCGCAGCGATGAATCGCGCTTCCGCCTCGCGCCGCCGCGGGTCGCCGGCAGCAAGGTCGCCGCGGTGCGGGTCTATGCGGCCTCGCCGACCACCGGCCGCGACGCGGCGGGAGGCATGGATTTCCCGAAACGGGCGCCCCTGCCGGTGAAGTCGTGGCGCGCAGCGCTCACCGACTGGTGGCGTGATCTCACCAGGCCCGCGTACACGCCGCCACTGCGTCATGCCGACACGATCGCGATCCTCGATTTCGATGCGCCGGCGGCGAACCGGGCGACCCGGAACACGGCGCTGCATCCCGCCGCGTCGAACGGCGCCTCGAACAATGCCGCGCGGTGATTGGACGCGGCCGCCACGGCGCAACCTGCGTCGCTCAGGCGCGCGCCTGTACTTCGCGATAGACCGCGACGGTGTCGTCGACGCAGCGCGCCCAGGTGAACGAGCTGGCGCGCTGCACGCCGCGCGCGCGCGCCGCGCTTCGCCACGGCTCGTCCTCGAGCAGGCGAGCGAGACCGGCGCTGATCGCGCTCTCGTCGAGCGCATCCACGGTCAACGCGATCGCGCCCGCCTCGTCACGCGCGATCTCAGGCAAGGACGAGCCGTTCGAGGTCAGCACCGGCACGCCGCTCGCCATCGCTTCCAGCACCGGCAGGCCGAAGCCTTCGTACAACGACGGGAACGCGAACGCATGCGCGCCGGCGTACAGCAACGGCAGTTCCGTTTCGTCGACATAGCCGAGCCGACGCACCTCGCCGCGCGCCTCCGGCGCGGCGATCGCGCGCTCGAGTTCGGCGTTCAACCAGCCGCGCGCGCCGATCACGACCAGCGGATGCCGCGCGTGCAGCGCCGCGGGCAATGCCGCGTACGCGCGCGCGAGACGGGCCAGGTTCTTGCGCGGCTCCTGGGTCGCGACGACGAGCAGGTAGGCGCAGTCCGTGAGTCCGTGCTTCGTGAGCGCCGGCAGCAGTTCCGTGCGCGTGCGCGGCCGGTAGGCGGCATCGACGCCGAGCGGCACCACACGCAGCTTCGCACGCGGCACGCCGAGCTTGGCTTCGATCTCGTCGGCGATGAATGCGGAATCG
>JBIODY010000376.1:0-2429 GCA_044445505.1 Lysobacterales bacterium | reverse complement strand
CGAAGGCGTGATCACCGAGGCCGACGCGACGGCGCTGATCGATGCGTATCGCGCGAAACTCGAAGCCGGCACGCCGATCGCGGAACTCGACCCCGACTTCAAGGACGAGTTCGCGGTCGACTGGCGCAGCCATCTCGGCGCGACCCTCGCGCAGGCGGTCAGGACTGGCGTGCCGAAGGATCAGCTGGACGCGCTGGACGCGAAAATCCTCAAGATCCCGCACGGCGTCGTGCTGCACCCGCGCGTCGCCAAGATCTATGACGACCGCGCGAAGATGGCCGCCGGTGCGCATCCGATGGACTGGGGCTTCGCCGAGAACCTCGCCTATGCCTCGCTGATCGCGGACGGCTATGGCCTGCGCCTGGTCGGCCAGGATTCCGGCCGCGGCACGTTCTTCCATCGGCATGCGGTGCTGCACGACCAGGCCAGCGGCGGCGACTTCGTGCCGCTCGAACACGTGCGCGACAACGCTGACGTGGCGATCGTCGACTCGCTGCTCAGCGAGGAAGCGGTGATGGCGTTCGAGTACGGCTACTCCGCCACCGCCCCGCAGACGCTGACGCTTTGGGAAGGCCAGTTCGGCGACTTCGCGAACGGCGCTCAGGTCGTGATCGACCAGTTCATCTCGTCCGGCGAGGCGAAGTGGGACCGGCTGTCCGGACTCGTGCTGCTGCTGCCGCACGGCTACGAAGGCCAGGGTCCCGAGCATTCCTCGGCGCGCCTCGAACGCTACCTGCAGTTGTGCGCGCTCGAGAACATGCAGGTCTGCGCGCCGACCACGCCGGCGCAGATGTTCCACATGCTGCGCCGGCAGATGCTGCGCGATGCGCGCAAGCCGCTGATCGTGATGACGCCGAAGTCGCTGCTGCGCCACAAGCTGGCGGTGTCGACCCTGGACGAACTCGCCGGCGGCGGTTTCCAGCTCGCGATCCCCGACAGCAGCGCGAAGGATGCGAAGAAGGTGCGCCGCATCGTGCTGTGTTCGGGCAAGGTCTATTACGACCTGGTCGAGTACGCCGGCAAGCGCGGCATCGGCGATGTCGCGATCGTGCGGGTCGAGCAACTGTATCCGTTCCCGCGCATGGAAGTCCGTGCCGAGCTGGCAAGATATCCGGCGGCGAAGGAAGTCATCTGGTGCCAGGAGGAACCGATGAACCAGGGTGCCTGGTACCAGATCCAGCATCATCTGAACGCCGTTCTTGCACCGAAGCAGAGCCTCGCCTACGCCGGCCGCACGCGCTCGCCGGCGCCCGCTTGCGGCCATTTGAGCACCCATGTGGCCGAGCAGGCCGCGCTGGTCGAGCAGGCCTTGGTCCTGCCCGCCGGTCCCGATGACGTAATCGAATAGTGCGGCCACGGATGGCCGCTTTTTGATCTTCGCGTTCATGGACGAACGCAAAAACCCAAGGACAAGCCATGATCGAAATCAAAGTCCCCGTCCTGCCCGAATCCGTTTCCGACGCGACGATCGCGACCTGGCACAAGAAGCCGGGCGACGCGGTCAAGCGCGACGAGAATCTCGTCGATCTGGAAACCGACAAGGTCGTGCTCGAAGTGCCGGCACCGGTCGACGGTGTGCTCAAGGAAATCAAGCAGGACACCGGCGCCACGGTGACCAGCCAGCAGTTGCTTGCGATCATCGAGGAAGGTGCGGCCGCCGCCGCACCGGCGAAAGCTGCTTCTGCAGGAGCGGCTTCAACCGCGATGCCTGCAGCGGCGGCTCCGGCGTCGAAGGATTCGACCACGTCGATCGTGGCCAAAGCCGCTCCTGCGACAAGTGCCGCCGCCGATCTCTCCCCAGCCGGTCAGCGCGTCGCGGCCGAGAACAGGATCGATCCGGCACAGGTCGCGGCAACCGGTCGCGACGGCCGCGTGACCAAGGAAGACCTGGTCAACTTCATGCGTACCGGCTCGCCCGCCGCCGCGCCCGCGGCAGGCGCGAAGCCGACACCCGGCGCGCGTCCGGAAGAGCGCGTCGCGATGACGCGCATGCGTGCGAAGATCGCCGAACGCCTGATGCAGTCGAAGAACTCGATCGCGATGCTGACCTCGTTCAACGAGATCAACCTCGGCAAGGTCGCTCTGATGCGCAAGGAGCTCGGCGAATCGTTCGAGAAGGCGAACGGCATCAAGCTCGGCTACATGAGCTTCTTCGTCAGGGCCGCCTGCGAGGCATTGAAGCGCCGCCCGATCGTGAACGCCTCGGTCGACGGCAGCGACGTGATCTATCACGGTTACCAGGACGTCTCGGTCGCGGTGTCGACCGACAAGGGCCTGGTTACGCCGGTGCTGCGCGATGCTCACCTGATGACCTTCGCCGAGATCGAGAAGGCGATCGCGAGCTATGCGAAGAAGGCGCGCGAAGGCGGCCTGACCCTCGACGACCTGCAGGGCGGCACCTTCACGATCACCAACGGCGGCACGTTCGG
>JBIODY010000375.1:0-2440 GCA_044445505.1 Lysobacterales bacterium | reverse complement strand
GCGATGATCTGGCGCGGACCGATGGCGACGCAGGCGCTGCAGCAACTGCTCGGCGAGACCAACTGGAGCGATCTCGATTATCTGGTCATCGACCTGCCGCCCGGCACCGGCGACATCCAGCTGACGCTGTGCCAGAAAATTCCGGTTTCCGGTGCGATCATCGTGACCACGCCGCAGGACATCGCGCTGCTCGATGCGAAGAAGGCGCTGAAGATGTTCGCGAAGGTCAACGTGCCGGTGCTCGGCATCGTCGAGAACATGGCGACGCACGTCTGCACGCAATGCGGCCACGAGGAGCACATCTTCGGCGAGGGCGGCGGCGCGCGCATGGCCGCGCAGTACGACGTGCCGCTGCTCGGGTCGCTTCCGCTCGACATCCGCATCCGCGAACAAGCCGACGGCGGCACGCCGACCGTCGCCGCGATGCCCGATTCCGACCTCGCCGCGCGCTACCGCGAGATCGCGCGCAACGCGGCCGGGCGTCTGGGCTTGCGCGCGCGCAACAAGGCGATATCGTTTCCGAAGATTGTGGTTCAGAACACCTGAGAGGCTGTGATAGTTGCTTTCGCTTCCCCCGCTTCTGGGGGGAAGAAAAAGCCGCGTTGCACCCGGTCAATGATTTGTGACAAGCACCGAGCATTCCTTCCGGAGCAAGCGTGAGCATCAAATCCGACAAATGGATCCGTCGCATGGCGGAGCAGCACAAGATGATCGAGCCGTTCGAACCCGGCCAGGTCAAACACAACGGCAGCGACCGGTTGATCTCGTACGGCACGTCGAGCTACGGCTACGACGTGCGCTGTGCCGACGAGTTCAAGGTGTTCACGAACATCAACTCGACGATCGTCGATCCGAAGAACTTCGACGCGCGCAGTTTCGTCGACATCAAGGCCGACGTGTGCATCATCCCGCCGAACTCGTTCGCGCTGGCGCGTACGGTCGAGTACTTCCGCATCCCGCGCAAGGTGCTGACGATCTGCCTCGGCAAGTCGACGTATGCGCGCTGCGGCATCATCGTCAACGTGACGCCGCTGGAGCCGGAATGGGAGGGCCATGTGACCCTCGAGTTCTCGAATACGACGCCGTTGCCGGCACGCATCTATGCCAACGAAGGTGTCGCGCAGATGCTGTTCCTGGAATCCGACGAGGAATGCGAGACCAGCTACAAGGATCGCGGCGGCAAGTACATGGGCCAGACCGGCGTGACCTTGCCGCACGCCTGAGATGTGCTGGTGGCCGTTGCGCCAGGCATGAACAGCCGGCAACAAACGCGACCCGGGAGCGGCGGGCTGATGGTAGGCTAGCGGCCTTTCGCGCAGCCCTTGGAGCAAAACGGAACCATGCGGAATTTTTCGATTCCTTCACCCTGGAAGCTCGCTGCACCGGCCCTCGTGGCGGTCCTTCTGGCCGCCTGCGGTCACCGCGGCACCAAGCCCGACGCACTCCAGAATGCGAATGTCCCGGCGGGCTTCGATGTGACCCTGGTCGCCGACAAGGATAGCCAGTTCGACTACGACGGGGCGCCGCTGACCGAAGAGGACCTGAAGAGCGCGCTGCGCTATCGCCAGGAAGGTTCGCTGCCGATGTCGACCGTGCTGCTCAAGCGTGGCGAGAAGCAGAAGGTCAAGAACGAGCATCTCATTGCGCTGGCGCGGCTCGCCTACCAGATGAAGTTCAAGGCCTACGTGCAGGAGAAGGACGGCAGCGTCTCCGAACTGCGCGCGGAGCTGAAGGACTCGAAACCGGAACCACCGGCCAAGCCCGAGGAGGGCAGGAAATGAACAAGTTCATGCAAGGCGCCGTGCTCGCGCTCGGGCTCGTCACGCTTGGCGTCGCGCAGGCGCGCTCGGACGTGCGCGATGGCAACGCGATGATCCAGCCGGTGAAAGGCGACAAGTATTCGATCGACGGGGCGACGATGGGCAAGGCCGAACTCTATGGCTACATCGGCGACCTGCGCGATCGCGAGCACCTGACCGGCCTCGTGCTCAAGCGCGGCGGCGACGACGAGCAGCGTCACGTGATCGGTTCGATCGCACGCACCCTGCAGCTCAAGGCATTCGAGCAGGATGGCGGCGATCTCAAGCCGATCGACCTCCCGGCGGCCGCACCCACGCCGCCGCCGCCGCCGATCGACGGCAAGCCGCAGACGGCCGCCGCTCCTCCTGCAACGGACCCGGCGACCCCGGCGCACTGAAGCCGTCGCAGCGCCGCGTGTCGCGACGCGGGCATTCGTGTCCGGCACCCTGCGAGCGCGTGCCGGATGTCGCGTCGTCTCTTCATCCGATCCAAACTCCGCACCCGATGTGTTGATCTCACTACGCCTTTCACGCTGCTGTGCGCGGTTTGCCATCGTGTTCGCGATCGCGCTGTGCGCGCTGCCCGCGAAGGCGAACCCGCTCACGCTGATCGGCGAGACCTACTCGCACTGGAAGGATCG
>JBIODY010000374.1:0-2465 GCA_044445505.1 Lysobacterales bacterium | reverse complement strand
TCACTTGATCTTGCCTTCCTTGTACGCCACGTGCTTGCGCACGACGGGGTCGTACTTCTTGACCTCCATCTTGTCCGGCGTGTTCTTCTTGTTCTTGTCGGTCGTGTAGAAGTGGCCGGTGCCGGCCGAGGAGATCAGACGGATCTTGTCGCGCTTGGATGCCATGGTCGGTTCTCCTCAGATCTTCTCGCCGCGCTTGCGCAGCTCGGCGACGACGACTTCGATGCCCTTCTTGTCGATCGTGCGCAGCCCGTGGCTGGACACGCACAGGGACACCCAGCGGTTCTCGCTCGGCACCCAGAAGCGGCGCTCGTGGAGGTTCGGCAGCCAGCGGCGCCGCGTCTTGTTGTTGGCGTGGGAAACGCTGTTGCCCGATTGCGGGCCCTGTCCGGTGACTTGGCAGACTTTTGCCATTGCGAACCTCGACTTGAATGTTCCGTCCTTGGCCAGGACAGCGGCGGCCCAGCGGCGGCGATGCGCCCTGCGATGCTGGAAACGCTTGGCCGGACGACGCGGGCGGACCGCATACCGGGATCCGCGTGCCCCGGAGGGCTCAAGAACGGCGAAGCGAGCCGCACTTTATAGCGGAATCAGAGGCTTGCGGCAAGTGGCCGTCGCTATTGTCGGAGCCGCTTCAGTCGCGATGCTCTGCTCCGGGCTCGACAGAAGCACGAAAGCCTCGCGGCTGAAGCTGCTCCTACAACTCCTCGGTCGCGGTGCGCCTGGAGCGTCTGATCAGCCAACCCACCCCACGCAGGTCGGCGATGCCGACCAGCGCGCGATTGAGGTTGTTGTATTTCGACACTCCGGTACCGCGCGAACGATGGTTGACCGGCACGCTGCGCACCTGCCAGCCGGCGCGCTGCATCAGCGCCGGCAGGTAGCGGTGCATGTGGTCGAAATACGGCAGGTCGAGGAACGCGGCACGCTCGAACAGCTTGATGCCGCAGCCGGTGTCGGGCGTGTCATCGCGCAGCAGCCGCGCGCGGATCGCATTGGCGAAACGCGAACCGAAACGCTTGCTCGCGCTGTCCTTGCGCTCGACGCGCCAGCCGGCGAACAGCTTGATCGCGGTCGGTGATCCGTCACGCATCGCGAGCAGCTTCGGGATATCTGCCGGATCGTTCTGTCCATCGCCGTCGAGCGTCGCGATCCAGCCTCCGCGCGCGGCCTTGACCCCATTGCGGATCGCCGTGCTCTGGCCGCTCTGCGCGAGGTGGCGGATCACGCGCAGCTCCGGATAGTGCGCCCTGGCGCGGGTCAGCACACCGAGCGAATCGTCCTTGCTCGCGTCGTCGACATAGACGATCTCGAAATCCGTGCGGCCGCGCAGCGCAGCGGCAATTTCGGCGAGCAGCGGCGGAATATTGCCCTGCTCGTTGAACACGGGCACGACGACGGAAAGTTCGGGCATGACGCTTCGGGTCTTTCGCGAAAGGCGCGCATTATCGCCGATTGGCCTGGTGATGATCGCCGGGCATCGTGAACAGCGCCCGCTTCCGGCCTTCGGACACCTTCCCCCGCTGGGCGGGGGAAGGATACGGATCGCACGTCATGATCGCGGGCGCGCAGCTCGATCGCGCAACACTCAGCGGCTGCCGGCAGCGACCTGCGCCGGCCCTTCGATCGCATCGCGCCAGGTGTGCTCGATCGCGTCGAAGTGATCGTCGGTGCGGGCCGCGAGCACCAGGGTGCCATCGGCGATCGGCACTTCACGGCCGCGCAGTGCGTCGCGATGGAAGTCCTTGCTGGCGGCGCCGCGGTGGTCGACGACGTAGATCACGCTGACCGGCGCGTCGTTCTGCGGCATCACCATATGCACGCTGCGGTACTTGCCGATCGGGCATTCGTTGACGTAGCTGACACCATCCGGCACCGAGGCCAGATGCACGCCGCGATCGGCGAACGCGTGCTCGATCGACGCCGCCGATACCGGCGTGCGCAGGTTCAGCACGTCGCGCTCCTCGCCGTTGATGTGCGCGACGACGAGGTCGGGCAGGGCCTGTGCGCGCTGTTCGCGCACGATCCCGATCGCGAGCGCCAGGCCCGCGGCGGCGGCGAGCGCGAGCCACGCATAGCGTCGGCCGTCGCGCGAACGCGAACCGGTCGTGCGCGCATCGTTGTCGCGCGCGATCAGGATGCGCTCGGCAAGGCCGGCCGGGACCGGCACCGCGAACGCATCGCCGAGGCGGCGCTCGAAAACCTCGGCGAGCACGGCAGCCTGCGCGCAGCTCGCGCATGTCGCCAGATGCGCGCGCGCGGCCGCAGCGGCGACCTGCGGATCGCTGCCGAGCCGGCGCTGGAACTCAAGGCAGTCCATGCAGCTCCGCCTCCTTGCCGCCGCCGTCCAGCAGCGCCCTGAGTTTCTGGCGCGCGCGGAACACCTGGGTCATCACCGCAGCTTCGGTGAGGCCGAGCTGGGTCGCGATTTCGGTGCAGGAAAACCCGCCGAGCACTTGCAACAC
>JBIODY010000373.1:0-2469 GCA_044445505.1 Lysobacterales bacterium | reverse complement strand
GAGCAGACGTCGGTCTGGCTGCCGGCGACCCTGCTCAGCATCGCGATCTTCCTGCCGGTGTATTTCCAGGCGCATCGGGCCGGCGGCAAGGCGCTCGCGCATGCGGCAGCGATCGCCGTGCTCGGCTTCGCGTTGACGCCATTGAATCCGTGCGCGAACACCTATCTGATCTATGCGGGCGCCGTGCTTCCGTTCAGTGGGCTCGCGCTGCGCAGGTTGATTGCGATCATCGTTGCGGGGCTCGCGCTGTACGCGCTCGAGCTGTCGCTGCTGCAATGGCCGATCCGGTATTTCGTCATGGTGATCGCGCTGACCGGCATCGTCGTGACGGCGGTATGCGCGGCCAACTATTTCCAGCGCGAGAAGCGCCTGCGCCAGGCCGAACTCAAGCTCAGCCACGACGAAGTACGCCGGCTCGCTGCGCTGGCCGAGCGCGAACGCATCGGCCGCGATCTGCACGATCTGCTCGGACATACGCTGTCGCTGATCACGTTGAAGTCGGAGCTCGCGATGAAGCTGTTCGATCGCGATCCGCTCGCAGCGCGCCGCGAGATCGTCGACGTCGAGCGCGTCGCGCGCGATGCGCTCGGCCAGGTGCGTCGCGCGGTGAGCGGCATCCGCACCGCCGGACTCGCCGCCGAACTCGCCTCGGCGCGGATGCTGCTGGAATCGTCCGATATCCGCTTCGATTACACATCCGCGGACCTGCCGCTGCCGCCGCAGATCGAGACCGTGCTCGCGCTGACCGTGCGCGAGGCGGTCACCAACATCCAGCGCCACGCCCAGGCGAGAACGGCGCGCATCGCGCTGTGCATCGATGCCGGTGAGGCGCAACTGGTGGTCGAGGACGACGGCCGCGCGGCCAGACCGATCGTCCCGGGTAATGGCCTCAGTGGCATGCGCGAGCGCCTGGCGGTGCTCGGCGGCCATCTCGAGATCGAATCGGTGCGCGGGCAGGGCACGCGCCTGATCGCCGGTCTGCCGCTGCCGCCGGAGGCACGTGTCGCAACCGTGCGCCCGACGTTGGCTTGAGCGGTTGTGAAGAGCTTCGAAATGTTTTCCCTTCCCCTGTGAAGCGTGGGAAGGTGCCGCAGGCGGATGGGACGCTTTGATTCTTTTCCCGCACACATGGCCCCCTTCAGCCCTTCGGGCAGCTTCCCCCGCTTCGCAGGGGAAGCGAAAGCATGCTGACAGTCCTTGAGCGCGCGGCCCCGGGCGCCGCTGCGTTGCGCTAAAGTCGCCGCGCCGCGCGTGCGGTGTCGCCGGAACTGCGCTCCCGATGATCCGTGTCCTGCTGGCCGAAGACCAGGCGATGGTGCGCGGCGCGTTGTCGGCGCTGCTGAAACTCGAACCGGATATCGACGTGGTCGGCAGCGCCGCGGATGGCGAGGAGGCGTGGCGTTGCCTGCAGCAGTTGAAGCCGGATCTGCTGGTCACCGACATCGAGATGCCGGGACTGACCGGTCTCGAACTCGCGCAGCGCGTGCAGCGGCATGAACTGCCTATCAAGGTGGTGATCGTGACCACGTTCGCGCGCCCCGGCTTCCTGCGCCGTGCACTCGACGCCGGCGTCGGCGGTTACCTGCTGAAGGACTCGCCGGCCGAACAGCTTGCCGACGCGTTGCGCAAAGTGCACCGCGGCGGCCGCGCGATCGACCCGCAACTCGCGGTCGAGGCCTGGTCGGATGCCGATCCGCTCAACGACCGCGAGCGGCAGATCCTGCGCCTCGCCGGCGAAGGTCTTGCCGCCAGCGATATTGCCGAGCGCCTGAACCTGTCGCAAGGCACCGTGCGCAACTATCTGTCCGAGGCGATCGGCAAGCTCGGTGTCGGCAACCGCATCGAGGCGTACCGGCTGGCGCGGCAGAAAGGCTGGTTGTAGCCATCGCGTTTACGCGATGCCCTCAGGCATCGCGTGCGGCGGCTACAGGTGAGCCATGGATGGCGAACGGAGAACGCACCATGGACGGTTGCCACGAGAGCGCACGCCGACGCACCGTCTACAATTGCGTGATGAACAAATCCGACTTCCACTTCGACCTGCCGCCCAAGCTGATCGCGCAGGCGCCCCTGGCGACGCGCTCGGCGAGCCGGTTGCTGGTCGTCGATGCGGCCACATCGCGTTTCGAGGACCGTCGGTTCACGGATCTCGCGGATCTGCTGCATCCCGGCGACCTGCTCGTGTTCAACGACACGCGCGTGCTCCCGGCGCGGCTGTTCGGCCACAAGGAGAGCGGCGGTGCGGTCGAGATCCTGATCGAGCGCGTGACCGGCACGCACGAGGCGCGCGCGCAGCTCGGGGTCAGCAAGAAGCCGAAGGCGGGTGCGCGCATCGTCCTGCGCGATGGAACCGAGGTCCGCGTGCTCGGCCGCGACGGGGAGTTCTTCAACTTGCGTTTCGAAACCGCGGAGCCGTTGGAGAAACTGCTGCTGCGCATCGGGCGCATGCCGCTGCCGCCGTACATCGTG
>JBIODY010000372.1:0-2469 GCA_044445505.1 Lysobacterales bacterium | reverse complement strand
TCGGCGACGCGACGCTCGATCTCCGCACGCGGCGTGCGACGCAGCTTGAGGCCGAAGCCGAGATTCGCGGCGACGCTCATATGCGGATACAGCGCGTAGTTCTGGAACACCATCGCGATATCGCGATCGCGCGGCGAGACCTCGTTCACGATGCGCTCGCCGATGCTGAGCGTACCGGAGGTGATCGACTCCAACCCGGCGATCATGCGCAGCAACGTGGACTTGCCGCAGCCGGAAGGTCCGACCAGCACCAGCAGTTCACCGTGCGCGACCTCGATGCTCGCGTCGGCGACGCCGACGAAGCCGTTCGCGTAGACCTTGCGCACGTGATCGAGCCGCACAGTCGCCATCGCATTCGCCCAGGGCTTGTGAAGGTTGCGTATCTTTGGTTTCCTTCCCCTGCGCAGCGGGAAGTCTGGCAGGCGGGCTGGTGGGCCCCGCCTCGCCGTTGCGTATCCTTGATTTTCCTTCCCCTGCGAAGCGGGAAGTCTGGCAGGCGGGCTGGTGGGGTCCGCCTCGCCGTTGCGTATCCTTGATTTTCCTTCCCCTGCGACGCGGGGAAGGTGCCGACTGCGAAGGCAGGATGCCGAAGCGAACGGCGAAGCCGGCCCGTAGGGCGTGCCGCAGGAGCGGCACGTAACGCGGATGGGGGCGCTTTGGTATTGCTTTCCCATGCGATGAGCGCCCCCAGCGTGCTCTGCTTCGCAGGTGAAGCAAAAAAACAAACCGCGCGGATATTTTCACACCTCCCGAAAAAGACTTCCCGCCGCGGCGACTGCAGTCCCGCACGGCTTCGGCTATGCTTGAATGTAATCGTTTTCAGCCATCCACTGCCAGCCGGCATTGCCACGGACGATCGATGGGCGTCACTTTCGAATTCCCGCACGGCTTCCTCTGGGGCAGCGCCACGTCGGCCTACCAGATCGAAGGCTCGCCGCTTGCCGACGGCGCCGGGCCCAGCATCTGGCACCGCTTCGTGCGCACGCCCGGCATGGTCGTCAATGGCGATACCGGCGACATCGCCTGCGATCACTACCGACGCTACAAGGGCGACGTGGCCCTGATGCGCGGCCTCGGTTTGCAGGCGTACCGCTTCAGCATCGCCTGGGCGCGCGTGATGCCGGAAGGAAAGGGCCGGATCAATCAGGGCGGGCTCGATTTCTACGACCGCCTCGTCGACGAACTGCTCGAGAACGGCGTCGAGCCGCTGGCGACGCTGTACCACTGGGACCTGCCGGCCGCGCTCGACGATCGCGGCGGCTGGCTGAATCCGGACATCGCGCACTGGTTCGCCGACTATGCGAGCGTGTTGTATCGCAAGCTCGACGGCCGGGTGAAGAAGTGGGCGACGATCAACGAACCCTGGGTCGTCACCGATGGCGGCTACCTGCACGGCACACTCGCGCCGGGCCATCGCAACCGTTTCGAGGCGCCGATCGCCTCGCATCATCTGCTGCGCGCGCATGGCGCCGCCGTGCAGGCGTATCGCGCCGAGGGCAAGCACGCGATCGGCATCGTCGTGAACCTAGAACCGAAATACGCTGCGTCGGACAGCGCCGAAGATCACGCTGCGGTGCGCCGCGCCGATGCGTACATGAATCGCCAGTATCTCGATCCGGTGTTCCGCGGCCACTATCCACAGGAGATGCGCGAGATCTTCGGCGAAGCGTGGCCGGATTGGCCGCAGCAGGATTTCGCGCTGATCCGACAGCCGATCGATTTCCTGGGTTTCAATTACTACACGCGCAGCGTGACCCGCCACGACCCGCTGTCCTGGCCATTGCATGCGGCACCGGTGCGGCAGAACGCGACCTACAGCGAGACCGGCTGGGAGGTGTTCCCGCAGGGACTCGTCGATACGCTGGTCTGGCTGCGCGAGCGCTACGGCAATCCGCCGGTCTATATCACCGAGAATGGCTCGGCGTTCTACGATCCGCCGGTGATCGACGGCGATGCGCTCGACGACCCGTTGCGCGTCGACTATCTGAAGCAGCATCTGCGTGCGCTGCATGCGGCGATCGGGCAGGGCTGCGATGTGCGCGGCTACATGGCCTGGTCGCTGCTCGACAATCTGGAATGGTCGCTGGGTTTCTCCAAGCGTTTCGGCATCTGCCACGTCGACTTCACGACCCAGAAGCGCACGCCGAAGTCCAGCGCGCGCCTGTATTCGCGGGTCGTCGCGAGCAACGGCCGCGCGCTGGCCGAATAGTGGACTGCAACGCTCATTTCGGTAGCGGCTCGCTCGGTCTCGCGGCGCTGAGCTTGCCCCTCATTCGGCCCATAGAACCACTATGGGCCTCATTCCGGGCCGGCGCTCGGCACCGCGATCCACTTCGCGATCCATCTACCCAATGAACGTTACAGTCCACTCGCGATGCGACCCGCGCACGGGATCAGCGGGAAAGCGGGGTGTGGCGTGACCATCGAGACGCCGCTGCTGCTTGCCGATATCGGCGGAACCAACGCGCG
>JBIODY010000371.1:0-2477 GCA_044445505.1 Lysobacterales bacterium | reverse complement strand
CTGGGGTTATCGCCGCAAGGGCCGGCTGTCGGTGAAGTGGGTCGCCAAGAAGGGCAAGGTGCTGGTCGGCTTCCGCGAGGACAATCCGCGCTTCGTCGCGGACCTGTCGATCTGCCACACCCTGCTGCCCGAGGTCGGCGAACGCCTGGATTTGCTGAGCAAACTGCTCGGCGGCCTGGACGCGAAAGCCGATATCGCGCAGATCGAGATCGCCGCCGGCGACGACATGGTCGCGCTGACGTTCCGCAACCTGCAACCGCTGTCGGACCGCGACCGTGCCGCGCTGATCGCGTTCGGGCAGTTGCACGATCTGGCGATCCTGCTGCAGCCCGGCGGCCCGGACAGCGTCGCGCCGTTGTGGCCGGACGTGGTGCCGCTGTCGTTCCGCCTCCCCGACCACGACATCGACATCGCATTCCGTCCGCTCGATTTCATCCAGGTCAACGCCGGCATGAACCGGCGCATGATTGCGCGCGCGCTGGAACTGCTCGATCTGCAACCCGGCGACAGCGTACTCGATCTGTTCTGCGGCCTCGGCAATTTCACCCTGCCGCTCGCGCGGCATGCCGGCCGTGTCGTCGGTGTCGAGGGCGAGGCCGCGCTGGTCGCGCGTTCGCGCGAGAACGCGGCACGCAACCGCATCGGCAATGCGGAATTCTTCGCGGCCGATCTCGCTGCCGATCAGCGCGATACGCCCTGGGCGACACGCGACTACGACAAGCTGCTGCTCGACCCGCCGCGCTCCGGCGCCGCGGCGGTACTCGATTACCTGCCGCGCAAGGGGACCGATCACATCGTCTATGTATCGTGTCATCCCGGCTCGCTTGCGCGCGACGCCGGGACGCTGGTCGAGCGGCATGGTTTCCGTCTCGCCGCGGCCGGCGTGATGGACATGTTTCCGCACACCGCGCACGTCGAATCGATTGCGTTATTCGTGCGTTAGTGTTTGTGCGTTCGACCTTGAACGCGAGAATCAAACAGCGGCCATCCATGGCTGCACTGTTCACGAAAGCCATGCCAATTGAAATCGAACGCAAATTCCTGGTTGTCGGCGAAGCCTGGCGCGCCCAGGTTTCGCGATCCGAGATGATGGTGCAGGGTTATCTGGCCGGTCCGCCGGCTGCGCGTTGCTCGGTGCGCGTCCGCGTTGCCGGTGCGCAGGCGTTCCTCAACATCAAGGCGGCGACGCCGGGCATCGCGCGCGACGAATACGAATACGCGGTTCCCCTGGATGACGCGCGACGCATGCTGGCGACCCTGGCCGGCGTGGTCGTCGAAAAACGCCGCCATTACGTCGGGATCGACGGGCATGTGTTCGAGGTCGACGAGTTCGGAGCCGCCAACCACGGGCTGATCGTGGCTGAACTGGAGCTCGATGCGGTCGACGCGCCATTTCCGCGGCCAGCATGGCTCGGCAGGGAAGTCAGCGACCTCGCACGCTATTACAATCTGAACCTGGCCGCACATCCCTATACGCACTGGGACTCGGCGCAACGCAACGCGGAAGACGCCAGACCAGACCCATGCTGATCATCGGACTCGCGGGCCAGACACTCACCAACGCCGATCGTGCACGCCTCGCGGCGGCGCAGGTCAGCGGCATCATCCTGTTCACGCGCAACTACGCGAACCACGACCAGCTGGTCGCGCTGATCGATGACATCCGCGTCGAGCGAGCCGAGCCGTTCCTGGTCTGTGTCGACCAGGAAGGCGGTCCGGTACAGCGCTTCCGCGACGGCTTCAGCCGACTGCCGGCGCTGGTACGCCTGGGCGAACAGTACGCGCACGATCCGAAGTCGGCGGTCGCACGCGCCGAAGAGCACGCCTGGCTGATGGCCAGCGAGATGCGCGCGATCGGTGTCGATCTCAGTTTTGCGCCGGTCGTCGACCTCGCGCGCGGCAATCGCGCGATCGGCGAGCGCGCGTTCGACGCCGATCCGCAAGTCGCCTCCGAACTCGCGCAGGCCTATCTGCGCGGCATGCGTCTGGCCGGCATGGCCGCGACGATCAAGCACTTTCCCGGACACGGATCGGTCGCCGAGGACACGCATTTCGACGTGGCCATCGACCCGCGCACGCTGGACGAGCTGCGCGCCAGCGACCTGCTGCCGTTCGCCGATGCGATCGCGGCCGGCGCCGAAGCGGTGATGATGGCGCATGTGACCTACCCGCAGATCGACGCTCGCCCCGCCGGATATTCGCGGGTGTGGATCGAGGACATCCTGCGCGGCGAACTCGGTTTTCGCGGCGTCGTGATCGGCGACGATATCGGCATGGCCGCAGCCGAACCGTTGGGCAGCATCGCCGCGCGCATCGAAGCGCATCTGCTGGCCGGGTGCGATCTGCTGCTCGCGTGCAGTCCGACGATCGTCGACGAGGCAATCGCGGCCAGCGCGCATGCGGCGCCGTGCTCTGCGGAGTTGCTGGCGCGGTTGCAGGGTGAAATCGCGCAGACCTGGGAAGCGCTGATCGCGAAT
>JBIODY010000370.1:0-2479 GCA_044445505.1 Lysobacterales bacterium | reverse complement strand
CTATCCGGGTTCCTCAGCGCGCGATGGCCGCGTTGCATTGCACTTCCGCGTGTGCGCCGTGCGCGAGCCGGAGAGTGGAGTCGAGGTTTTTCCTTCCCCTGCGCAGCGGGGGAAGGTGCCGAAGGCGGATGGGGGTGCGCTTACACGGGCAAAAAGCGCCCCCTTCAGCCCTGCGGGCAGCTCCCCCCGCTGCGCAGGGGAAGCGAAAGCGACTATCCGGGTTTCTCAGCGCGCGATGGCCGCGTTGCATTGCACTTCCGCGTGCGCGCCGTGCGCGAGTCCGGTCGCGGCATAGGCCATGCGTGCCGGCAAATGCGTCGTGAAATAGGTGCGGTAGACCTCGTTGAAGGCCGGCCAGTCCTTGATGTCGGTGAGCGCGGCCGTGCACTGCACGACGCGATCGAACGACGAATCGCCACGACGAAGTGCGGCGCCGATGTTGTCCATCAGCTGTCGCGTTTCGGCGGCAATGCCGCCGGCGACCAGGTTGCCGGCGGCGTCGCTGCCGATCTGGCCGGACAGATACAGCATGTCGCCGGCGCGTACGGATTCCGAGAATGGCAGTTGCATGCCGGCCAGCGCGCCCTGCAATGGGTGGAAAACCGGTTCCGTCGCCGCGGCCCTGGCCGGTGCAGGCGCTCCGGCAGCCTGGACCTCGCGCGCGCCACACGCGAACGCCAGCAGCGTGGCGGCCAGCACCAGCGCGCTTGTCGATATCAGCCTCATGTCGTCGCCCTCCAGGTTTCGCGGAACAGCCGGTTGAAGTTTCCGCCGATGAGCTTGCCGATGCGAGCGTCCGGATGGCCGCGGCGCGCGAGCAGGCCGGCGATCCTCGCGAAGCGGTCCGCCGCATTGAGGTCGGGCAGGAAGGTATAGACGTCGGGCTGTTCGCCGGGCGCGGAAATGCCGAGCGACCGACGTTTGCCGACCTCCTCGGCGAATTTGCGCTTGAACTCGGGCGTCGCATCGATCGGCGAGATCACGCCGTCGCTGCCGATGCCGACGTGGTCCTCGCCGCAGACATCGACGGCGTGTTCCAGATGCCGGGCCAGGTCCTCGGCCATCGGCTGGCCGTGGCTGCGCAGGAACGGCATCAGGTAGATGCCGACGACGCCGCCCTTGTCGGCGAGGCGCTTCAGTTCGTTGTCGGTCTTGTTGCGCGGGTTCGCGGCGAGCGCCGCGCAGCCGGTGTGCGAAATCGCGATCGGCACTTTCGACGCCTCGATCGCTTCCAGCGTGGTGCGCTCGCCGGCGTGCGAAAGATCGATCAGCGCGCGGCGCGCATTGAGGCGCTCGACCAGCGCACGGCCGAATCGGCTGAGGCCCGCGTTGCCGGGTTCGAGACAGCCGTCGCCGACCAGGTTGCGCCGGTTGTAGGTGAGCTGGAACACGCGCACGCCGAGCTGGTGGAACATCTCGACGCGGTCGAGATCCTCGCCGAGCGGGGTCGCGTCCTGGAATCCGTAGATCAGACCGAGCCTGTCGCCGCGCTTGGCTTCGTCAATATCGGCGCCGCTGCGCACGCTGAGCAGACGCTCCGGGTGCGCGGCGATCTGGTTGTTCCAGTACGCGATGTTGCGGATCGTGTCGTCGTAGTTGCGCAGGTAGCTGCCGACGCCGCTGACGGTGAGATTGACCGCGGTGATGCCGGAGGCGTGCACGTCATCCAGCGCAGCGGCTCCGAGCGGTGTGCCGGTGTCGTCGGAGTACGTACCCGGGCCGCCGAGCGCGTCGATGACGATCGCATCGTGATAGCCCTTCCAGCGCGCCGGCGTGGCCGGCAGCGGCGCCGTGCCGGCTCGTGCGATGACGCCCGGCAATGTCGCTGCCGCGGCTAGTGCGCCGATGCTGGCCAGGAAGCGTCTGCGCGGGTTTGCATTCATTCGCGGCTCTCCGTCAGTTGGCACGTGCGGCAACGAAATGGGCCAGATCCCGCAGCGCGGTGGCGTCCGCGCCGAGCGGTTCGATCGCATCCAGTGCGGTTGCGGTCAACGCGGCGAGTTCGGCGCGCGATGCGGCGACCCCGAGGATCGCAGGGTAGGTCGGTTTGCCCGCGGCCGCATCCTTGCCGGCGGTCTTGCCGAGTTGTTCGGCGCTAGCCTCGATGTCGAGCAGGTCGTCGCGGATCTGGAACGCGAGGCCGATCGAATGGCCGTAGGTTTCCAGCGCGGCCAATGTCGGCGCATGCGTACAGCCTGCCGCGAGTGCGCCGAGCCGCACCGATGCGCGGATCAGCGCGCCGGTCTTGTACACGTGCATGCGTTCGAGTTCGCTGGCCGAAAGCGGCTTGCCGACCGCGGCGAGATCGAACGCCTGGCCGCCCGCCATGCCATGCGAACCGCAAGCGAGGCTGAGGACACGCAGCATGTCGCACTGGGCCGCCGGATCCGCGCTCAGCGCCGGGTCGTTCGCGAGCACTTCGAACGCGAGCGCCTGCAGCGCATCGCCGGCGAGGATCGCCATCGCTTCGCCGAACACG
>JBIODY010000369.1:0-2485 GCA_044445505.1 Lysobacterales bacterium | reverse complement strand
GCGCGCTGCGCATCCAGTTTCACTTCGGTGCGATCGGTGATCAGCGGCACGATGCGCGCGACGCCGAGTTCGGTCGCCTTCTGCAGGATCCAGTCCATCCTGTCGCCGCGCGCGATGCCCTGGCCGAGGGTGATGCGCAACGGGCTTTCGCGCTCCGGCGCGGCGACCGCTTTGAGTACGCGCGCGGTCACCGCACGTTTCGACAGCGAGTCGATCTCGCCGGTGTATTCGCCGCCGTCACCGTTGAATAGTCGCAACGGATGGCCGCGCTCGAGACGCAGCACGCGCGCGATGTGCTCGCCGGCCTGCGCCGGCAGTTCGACCGTGTGACCTGGCTGCAGAGGCTGCGGCACATGGATGCGGGGAATGCGCATGGGCGTATCCGTGACGCGAAGGAAACATCTGTGTCTGCGCGCATGACGCAGGCGCGGCATCACGCAACCGGACAGTACCGCGCGGCGTGCGCGATCGGTAGTGCGCATCGGCGTCGTATTGACGCGGACCCGGAGCGGAGTATGTTCGACCGGCGGCCGACAACGGAGAAGACATCATGAGTCTGCTCACCTGTTGCTTGTGGTGGTTCCTGCTGGGCCTGCTGCTGGGTTGGCTGCTCAACTGGCTGTTGTCCAGGATGCTGCGCAAGGAGCTGCCTGCGGCGCCGCGCGTCGGCACCGACAGCGCCGCGGCGCGATTCGCGACGCCGGTTGCGCCTACCCCCTACGCACCTGGCGCGCCCGCTCCCGCAAGCCCGGGCGCATCGGCGATGCCGCCACCGCGGGTCGTCGACGTCGGTGCCGCGCGTGCCGCCGGCTTCAATCTCAAGCATGCCGACGACCTCACGATCATCGAGGGCATCGGCCCGAAGATCGACGAGCTGTTCCGCGCCAACGGCGTCAGCAGCTTCGCACAGGTATCGCGGCTCGGCATCGGCGAGATGCAGGCGATCCTCGACAACGGCGGCGCGCATTTCAAGCTGGCGAATCCCGGTTCATGGGCGCAACAGGCGTTGCTTGCGTCGGAGAACCGCTGGTCCGAACTGAAGAGACTGCAGGACGAACTGATCAGCGGCATCGGCCCCGCCGGCAATCGCTGACGCGTGCGGAATAATTCTTTTCGGCGTCCTGCCGACCGGAGCGCATCATGAGCGGACTTCTCGACTGGCCGCGCTATTCACGCTGGACGTGGATCGTCGCGATCGTGTTGTTCCTGTCGCTGGTGTTGTCGTGGTTCGTCGGACGGGGTCCGGACCGCGCCGCGGTGTGTTGCATGCGCGGGAGCGCGACGACGGCGCCATCGCCGGCAGCCGCGGTGCCACAGGCCGAACCCGCACCGGTCGCGGCGCCCGCGGTGAAGACGCCGGCTGCGCTTTCGTTCGCACTCGAGGGCGGCAAGCTCGTGCTCGAAGGCGCGGTGCCGGACCAGGCGACCAAGGATCGTCTGCTCAAGGCTGCGCTCGAAACGTATGGCGACGGCAATGTCATCGACCGGCTGACCGTCGATGCGTCGACCACCATCTCGCCGTGTGCCGGCAAGGTCGAGGGGTTGCTCGCTGCGCTGAAGGCCGGGTCCGCGATCGGCGTCGTCTGCAAGGGCAGTCACGCGACCCTTACCGGCACGGTCCCGAGTGAAGTCGACCGGAGCGCGCGCGAGCAATGGGCGCGCGATTTCTTCGGCGCCGACATGCAGATCGTCGACAACATCGAGATCGTCGCGTCACCGGCACCGGTGACCAGGGCCGAGGACGTGCGCTGCGGCGACAGGATCCCGGCGGCGGTCACGTTCGCAACCGGTTCGGCACGCATCGACGCGGCCGGAAGGAAACTCCTCGATGCGATTGCGGCCTGTCTCAAGGCAGGGGAGTACGAAATCGCCGGCTACACCGACAATGTCGGCAGCGCCGCGGCGAACGGATCGTTGTCCAGCACGCGCGCGGAAGCGGTGCGCACCTATCTGATCGGCAAGGGCGTCGCCGGCGAACGGCTGGCCGCAGTCGGCCACGGCGCGGACCGCCCGATCGCCGACAACGCGACCGCGCGAGGCCGCGCCAAGAACCGGCGCATCGAGTTCACGAGGAAGTGAGGCGAGCGCGGTGCTGGTTTGTGTGGGAGCGGCTTCAGCCGCGATGCTTCTAAGCCCCCACAAGGGGTGAGCCGTGCTTTTCGCGCGGCGCTGCCGCGCGCCGGCGAACCGCCGCTCACGGCGATTGGGTGGGGATGGTGTTGGCAAAATCGCCCATCGCAGCTGAAGCCGCTCCCACAAAAGCCGGTCAGGCGAGCGCCTTTTCGATGCCTTCGACGGCCACCTCGACCATGAAGTCGATCTCGTCCGGCGTGATGCAGTACGGCGGCATGAAGTAGACGACGTTGCCAAGCGGACGCAGCACGACGCCGCGTTCGAGGCCGTGTCGGTACACGCGCAGGCCGCGGCGTTCGGCGGCCGCGAATGGCGCGCGGGTCGACTTGTCGCGGACCAGTTCGATCGCGGC
>JBIODY010000368.1:0-2485 GCA_044445505.1 Lysobacterales bacterium | reverse complement strand
CGTCGCCGTAGAAATCCGGCAGCACGAGGGCGGCGAGCAGGTAGACGACGATGGTCTGCGCGATCAGCACCGAGAACGCGAAGAACGTCCAGTCCGTGAAGTGCCGCAGGTCGTACATCGCCCACCACGACTGCATGGCGATCACCAGCACCAGGATCGACCAGACGACGGCAGGCCAGTACATCGTGAGCCGCGCCCGCGCCTGCATGAGGCCGCGGAAACCCTTCAGCACCTGGGTGATCGCCAGGCCGATGATGATCGACAGCAGCACCGACAGATAACTGAATGCGTCCATGAACTGCCTGTCGTCTTCGGCCAGGTTTCGCGGGACCAACCCCGGCGCTACAGCGCGCGATCGACCATCGCCACCAGCTGCGCTTTCGAGACCATGCCGATCTGCGTCGCCTGCACCTTGCCGCCCTTGAACAGCAGCAGGGTCGGCGCCGAGCGCACGCCACAGGCGATAGCAGTCTTCTGGTTCTTGTCGAGTTCGACCTTGGCGATCCGGATGCGTCCCGCGTACTCCTCGGCGAGCTGCTCGAGCATCGGCGCGATCGCCTTGCACGGCCCGCACCATTCGCCCCAGAAGTCGACCAGGACCGGCATTGGCGACAGCCGCACATCGGCCTCGAAACTCGCGTCGGTGGCGTGGGTGACGAATCCGCTCATTGGATGACTCCTCGCAGTTTGCGCAATCCTCGCACATGGCGGCGACGCGTGGCACATGCCGGCGCGCGGCCGTCGTCCCGGCACAGGCCGGGATCCATCGGGTTTCTGTGCTCGCCGGAAAAGCGCATCGTCAGAGGCGTCCCCCGGTTGCGGTGAACATCCCGTGCACGCGCCCGCGCAGCTCCGGCAGCAGCTCGCGCGCGAACCACGGATGGCGCTGGAACCACGCGGTGTTGCGCGGCGAGGGATGCGGCAATGGAATGAAGCGCGGCGCGTAGTCGGCGAATGCAGCGACGGTGTCGGTGAGGTTCGGCTTGCTCGCCGGTCCGAGGAAACGTTGCTGCGCGTAGCGGCCGATGAGCAAGGTCAGCTCGATATGCGGCAGCTGCGCGAGCAGCCGATCCATCCATAGCGGCGCACATTCCTTGCGCGGCGGCAGGTCGCCGCCGCGGCCGCGACCGGGATAGCAGAAACCGATCGGCGCGATCGCGACCCGCGACGCATCGTAGAACAGCGCCTTGTCGATACCGAGCCAGTCGCGCAGGCGTTCGCCGCTCGCGTCGTCCCAGGGCACGCCGCTCATATGCACCTTGAGCCCCGGCGCCTGGCCGACGATCAGCAGCCGCGCGCCGGCGCCGGCCTGCACGATCGGTCGCGGACCGAGCGGCAGATGCGCCGCACACGCGTGGCAGGCGCGGATCGCGGTGAGCAGGCCATCGAGATCGGGCTCGCGCGCGCGCGCTGCGTGTGAACCGGGCCGGTGCGTCTTCGAGCGCGCAGGCCGCGCTCCACGCGCCTGTTCTTCCTGGAGGACGGGCGCTGCGACGCCGCGGGACGGTTTCATGACTATCATTGTACGCGCGCCCGTCGCCACGCCCCGATCGGCGCAACGATGCGCCTGCCGCAAGTCGATCATCGAAACGAAATGCTTCGCTAATGCGATCGTGATGACCCGACATCACGAATGCCGCAGACTCGGGCAGTGAAGCGCCGGCGCGAATCCGGCGCGTACGCATCTCGCCAGGCCACACAGGAATCCTCACATGACCCCTCGTACCCTGCATCTCGTCATCGGCCTGTGCGGTTGCGCGCTCGCCACCGCCGCGATTGCGGCGCCTGCCTTCATGTCGCCGACCGCGGGCGTGCGCATGGACCTGCGCGGCGCACGCGCGCACGCCAGCGCAATCGCGGGCACGCTGCCGGTCGCCGCGCATCCGGCGGGCACCGGTGCGTGGAGTTCGCTGGGCCCGCCCGGCGGCGATGTCAGCGACGTCGCCGCATCGCCGACGCAGGCCGGCGTCGTGCTCGCCGGCACCGCGCCGGGCGGCAGTTTCGGCGGCAACCTGTACCGTTCGACCGACGGCGGCGCGACCTGGATGTCGGTACCGGCACTCGCCGGCACCAGCGTGTTCGATATCGAATTCGCCGCCGACGGCAAGGCCTATGCGGGCACCCAGGACAGCGTCTGGACCAGCAGCGACGACGGCCTGAACTGGACCCACCAGAACCTCGGCATCGATCCGCTCAACGATGCGGTGTTCGCGATCGGGATCGATCCCGGCAATCCAGCGACGGTTTGGGCCGGCATCACCGATGCAGGCAGCTTCCAGGCCGTCAACCTGATGCGCTCGCAGGATGGCGGCGTGACCTGGCAGGACCGCACGCCGCCGCATGCGGCGCCGATGACCGGTGCGGCGATCGCGATCGATCCGAACAATTCCGGCACCGTGATCGCGGGATTCCACGGCGACTTCGGCGGCGGCGAAGTGTGGGTCACCACCGACGGCGGCACCAGCTGGAACGACCGCTCGGGCGG
>JBIODY010000367.1:0-2492 GCA_044445505.1 Lysobacterales bacterium | reverse complement strand
GGTGTTCTCGTGGATCGTCTATGCGTCGCGCAGGGAGCGCGACCGCATCAACAAGAAGGTCATGGCCGATCCGCGCCTGGCCACGATGATGAATCCGAAGGCGCTGCCGTTCGACGGCAAGCGCATGTTCTGGGGCGGGTTCAAGCCGATCATCGAGCTGTAGCGCTCGGTCGGACATGCGCCGCGAGCGTCGGCAACCTGCCCGGCGTCGAAACTCAGCTTTGTGCCCCTCTCCCGTCGGGAGAGGGGTGAGGGTTCGCGTGCGACCGAGCGCCGCGCTCAATGCGCGCGCATCGCAACCAGCACCGGTTGTTCGCGGTAGCTCTGCGGAAACAGATCCTTCAGATGCTCGATCTTCGGCAGGTCATTGACCACGATATAGCCATAGGTCGGGTTCAGCGCGAGAAAATCCTGGTGATAGGCCTCGGCCGGATAGAAATTCCTGCCGGTCTCGATGCGGGTCGCGATCGGCGCGCCGAACACGCCGGCCTGGTCGAGTTGCGCGATATACGTCGCTGCGATCCTCTGCTGCATCGGATCGCGCGGGAACACCGCCGATCGATACTGCGTGCCCGAGTCCGGGCCCTGGCGATTGACCTGGGTCGGATCGTGCGCGACGGAAAAATAGATCTGCAACAGGCGGCCATAACTGATCTGCTGCGGATCGTACGCGACCTGCACGGATTCCGCGTGGCCGGTGCTGCCGGTGCCGACCTGCTCATAGGTCGCTGTGCTGGCGGCTCCGCCTGCGTAGCCCGAGGTCGCCTTGATGACGCCCTTCACGTGCTGGAACACGCCCTGCACACCCCAGAAGCAACCACCGGCGAATATCGCAGTCTCGGTCGTTGCATTCGATGCCGGCTCATCGACTTTCGGCGCCGGAATCCGCGTGGCCGGCTCCGCCGCCGGCACGGTCGCGTTGATCGCGAGCGCGCCCGCCAGCAGCAGTGCGCACGGCGCGCCGAGGTGCAACGAACGCTGCGCGAATCTTGATTTGAAGATGGCATGCATAGGTAGATCCTTTCGGAACAGTGCTTCAGGAATCGAGGGGGCTTAACTCGCCGACGGGGTGAATTCGAGCGCGAGTCCGTTCATGCAATAGCGCAATCCGGTCGGCCGCGGGCCGTCGTCGAACACGTGGCCGAGATGGCCGCCGCAGCGACGGCAATGGATTTCGGTGCGCAGCATGCCGAGCGAGCTGTCGCGCGTCTCGCCGACCGCGTTCGGCAGCGGCTTCCAGAAACTCGGCCAGCCGGTACCGCTGTCGAACTTCGTCGCCGACGCGAACAGCGGCAACGCGCAGGCGGCGCAGGCGAAGGTTCCCGCACGATGTTCGTGATCGAGCGCACTGCTGAACGCCGGCTCGGTTCCTTGCTGGCGCAGGATCGCGTAGCGCTGCGGGCCGAGCAGCGCAAGCCATTCGGCGTCGGTATGCACGATCTCGAATGCGGGTTCGGCGAATGCATGTCGCGGGCGCAGCAGATAGACGCCGATGCCGGCAAGCACGGCGGAACCGGCGAGCAGTCCACGCAACGCGTCACGCCGGCTGCGATCGACGATCTCGCGATCGATGGGTTCGGGCTTGTTCATCGTTTGCAATCCTGAGCCGGACCGAGGGTTTCGCGCGATCAGTGCACGTGATCGCACCGATCGTCGACAAATAGGACCGCAGCCGACCGGGAAACCTTTCGCCGAACCGCCTGTTCGGCGCGACGTGTTCAGGCCCGGCGCGGCGACGCCCGGCGATACTTCGCCCCATGAAACAAGATCGCGACCAGCGGGCCTGCTACCTGCCGCTCGATACGCTGAAGCCCGTAGCGACAGATGTCTGGGTCGTCGACGGACCGGTGATCCGCTTCGGCATGCCCTGGCCGAAGATGCCGTTCTCGACGCGGATGACGATCGTGCGCGTCGGCGGCGATCTGTTCGTGCATTCGCCGACGCGATTGACGGACGCGCTGACGGCGCAAGTCGCAGGCCTGGGCATGCCGCGCTGGATCGTCGGTCCGAACCGCATCCATTACTGGTGGATCCCGGACTGGAAACGCGCGTTTCCGCGGGCGGATGTCTGGCTCGCGCCGCGGATCCGCGAGCAGGCCGGTGCGCGCATCGACTTCGACAGCCGCGCGCTCGATGCGGAAACCGGCTATCCGTGGGATGGCGCGATCGCGACGCTGCCTATCGAAGGCCGCTTCATGACCGAGGTCGAGTTCTTCCACCGTGCCAGCCGCACCCTGGTCCTGACCGACCTCATCGAGAACTTCGAGCCGCACCGGCTTTCCTTCGCGATGCGCTGGCTCACCCGCCTCGGCGGCGCGCAGGATCCCGACGGCAAGATGCCGCGCGACCTGCGCATCACCTTCACGGCGCAATATCCGCAGCTGAAACGCGCGGTCCAGCGCATGCTGGCGTGGCGACCCGAACGCATCATCCTCGCGCACGGACGCTGGTACCCGAGCGACGGCGTCACGGAACTGCGCCGTGCCTTCCGC
>JBIODY010000366.1:0-2496 GCA_044445505.1 Lysobacterales bacterium | reverse complement strand
GACGAACTGGCGCCCGCCGCTCTCGTAACTCATCGGCGTCGCCTGCGCGCCGGCCGGCAGGCGCATCTTCCAGACTTCCGCTCCGCTGGCGGTGTCGAATGCACGCAGGAAGTTGTCGGTCGTCGCGCCGATGAAGACCAGGCCGCCCGCGGTGGTCAGCGGGCCGCCAATGTTCGGCGCACCTTCGATGTTCCAGAACGGCCATGGCGCCTTGTCGCGCGAGGTGCCGAGCGGCTTCGACCAGGCGATCGTTGCATGCGCGAGATCGATCGCGACGAGCTTGCCCCACGGCGGCGCGGTGCACGGCACACCGAGCGGCGAATCGAGCAGCTTGCGGCGCATGGCGTACGGCGTGCCGGTCATGCGTGCGAATTCCCAGCCTTCATACTTGCCCGAATCGTATTCGGCTCCCAGCTGGTCGCGCGGGATCAGGGTTACCACGAACGGCAGGTCCATCACGTTCGCGATCAGCAGCCGGCGTTGCGGATCCCAGGCGCCGCCGCCCCAGTTGGAGCCTCCGGCATAACCGGGGCGCTCGATCGTGCCGGCAAGACTCGGCGGCGTGAAGATGCCCTCGCTGTGCAGGGCGGCGATCTTGGTGCGACAGGCGCCGCGATCCCAGAACGTCAGGCCCCAGGCATCGTCGGGTTCCACCGGAGCGTGCGAAACCAGTGGCGGCAGCGACGAGAACGGCTGGGTCGGCGACGGCGTCTCGCCGGCGACGACATCTTGGGGCACCGCGCGTTCCTCGATCGGAAACAGCGGCTCTCCGGTCTCGCGCGCGAGCACGAATACCTGGCCGGTCTTGGTCAATTGCACGACTGCAGGAACCTTTGTGCCATCGCGTTCGAGCTCGATCAGCATCGGCTGCGAAGCGGTGTCGTAGTCCCACAGATCGTGATGCACGAGCTGGCGGCCCCAGACGAACTCGCCTGTTGCGGCGCGCAACGCGACCAGCGAATCGGCCCAATGGTCGTCGCCCGGGCGCTCGCCACCGAAGAAATCCGGACTCGCCGAACCGGTCGGAATGAACACCAGGCCGCTCTCCGTGTCGACCGCGAATGGCGCCCACGCATTCCCGGCGCCGGTCCAGTGCGCCTGCTGGTTCTCGACCTCGCCGAAATCCGGATTCGCTGCATCCGCCGGCACCTTCGCCGTGCGCGGAATCGGATCCCAATGCCAGAGTTCCTTGCCGCTGCGCACGTCGAACGCGCGCACAACACCGAGTTCCAGGTCGGTGCCGCCGTTGTCGCCGATCGACGAGCCGACGATCGCAACGTCGCCCGCGATTGCCGGCGGCGAGGTGACCTCGTACTGGCCGATGCGCCGATCGCTCAGGCGCACGCCTTTCGATAGCACGACCTCGCCGTTCGCGCCGAAGTCGGTGCATCGTTTGCCGCTCCGCGCATCGATCGCGAGCAGGCGTGCGTCGATCGTCGCGAACAGGATGCGCTGCGCGCAAGCCGCGCCGGCTGCGGCACGCCCATCGCGCCACCAGCTCACGCCACGCGTCGCCATCTCGGAGTAGTCAAGATCACGCGGTACCTGCGCATCGAATTGCCAGCGCTCCGTGCCCTTCGCCGCGTCGAGCGCGAACACCTTGCCGGTTGCGGTGTCGAAGTACAGCGTGTCGCCGATCAGCAGCGGCGTCGCCTCGAACGTCAACGCATCCTTCGCGCGCGCGAAACCATCGCCCAGCTCGCCGGTACGAAAACTCCACGTGAGTTCGAGTTTGTCGACATTCTGCGGCGTGATCTGCGCCAGCGGTGCATGGCGCTGGCCACGGCCATCGCCGCCGTACGCGGTCCATTCGAATGCCGCGGCATGCAGCAGCTGCGTCCAGAGCATCACGAAAAGCAACATCAGTCGCATGGGTTCCTCCCGTTCGCGGCTATTGGATTCCGTCCGGCCCGCCCTGACAACTTCGGCGTGACGAAGGGGACGGCCAATGACGCAAGCGGGCAACCGGGCGCCACCACAGCGTTGCGCGCCTCGCGTAGCATTCGCCCTGCCCTCCCGAGGATCGAGCAATGTCCCCGAAGTCCCTCACTACCGGTGAGTATCCAACCCAGGTCGGACACTTCGACCGCCGGCGCGATTGGGCAGCGTGGCTGACGAAGCACGATGCGTCCTCGCCCGGCCTCTGGCTGAAATTCGCGAAAAAGGGCGCGGATACGCCGTCGGTCTCGTACGACGAGGCAGTCGAGGTCGCGCTCTGCCATGGATGGATCGATGGTCAGACGAAAGCGTTGGACGAGCAGTTCTGGTTGCAGCGCTTCACGCCGCGAACGGCGAGGACCGTTTGGTCGAAGATCAACAAGGACAAGGCGCTCCCCTTGGTTGCCGACGGCAAGATGCCCGCGCCAGGTCTGGCCGAGATCGAACGCGCCAAGCGCGCTGGCCGTTGGGACGCCGCCTATGACGGCGCCCGCCGCTCGGTCGTGCCCGGCGACCTCGCCGCGGCACTCGAGGCGAACCCGCGCGCGAGCGCCTTCT
>JBIODY010000365.1:0-2510 GCA_044445505.1 Lysobacterales bacterium | reverse complement strand
GCGCAAGGTGCTGCTGATCGATCTGGATCCGCAGGGCAATGCGACGATGGCCTCCGGCATCGACAAGCGCAGCGCGCGCCCGAGCGGTTGCGAGGTGCTGCTCGACGAGGCCGCGATCGAGACCGCGATCCAGCCGACCGAAGGCGGTTTCGACCTGCTGCCCGGCAGCAGCGATCTGACCGCCGCGGAACTCAAGCTCATGGACGGACTGGCGCGCGAATCGCGGCTCAAGGAGCAGATCGCCAAGCTCGGCGACCGCTACCAGACGATCCTGATCGATTGCCCGCCGACCCTGCACCTGCTGACCATCAATGCGCTGACCGCAGCGCATGGCGTGCTGATTCCGGTGCAGTGCGAATACTTCGCGCTGGAAGGATTGTCCAGCCTGCTCGACACGATCAAGGCGGTGCGCATGCGCCTCAATCCTGCGCTCGAGGTCGAAGGCCTGCTGCGCACGATGTACGACGTGCGCAACAATCTCGGCAACGAGGTTTCGCTGCAGCTGACCAAGCACTTCGGCGACAAGGTGTTGCGCTCGATCATTCCGCGCAACGTCCGTCTTGCCGAGGCGCCGAGCCACGGCAAGCCGATCAATCTCTACGATCGCGAATCGCGTGGCGCGATCGCCTACCTCGGCCTGGCCGGCGAGATGCTGCGACGCCAGCGCGGGGCCCCGATGGCCGTGAATACGAATTTGTGAATCGCGCGGCCGCGGACGGCCGCTTCGGCTTTCGCGACCAGGGACGAGCGCACTGAGGAACCACATGGCAGCGAAGAAACGTCCATCCAGTCTCGGCCGCGGCCTCGACGCCCTGCTCGGCGGCGATGCCGCGGCGTCGCCGGATCACGAAGGCGAGCTGCGCACGCTCGCCGTCGGCGTGATCCAGCCGGGCAGGTACCAGCCGCGGCACACGATCGATCCGGAACACCTGGACGAGCTCGCCGCGTCGATCAGGGCGCAGGGCATGATCCAGCCGGTCATCGTGCGCTCGATCGGCCGCGACCGCTACGAGCTGATCGCCGGCGAACGCCGCTGGCGCGCGGCGCAAAAGGCGGGCTTGAGCGAGATTCCGGCGCTGGTCAAGGTCGTTGCGGATCAGGCCGTCGTCGCGATGGCGCTGATCGAGAACATCCAGCGCGAGGACCTGTCGCCGCTCGAGGAAGCGCAGGCGCTGTCGCGCCTGATCGACGAATTCCGTCTGACCCATCAGCAGACTGCGGACGCCATCGGCCGTTCGCGCGCAGCGGTATCGAACCTGCTGCGCCTGCTCGAGCTGCCGGCCGAGATCAAGCAACTGCTCGACACGCGCAAGCTCGACATGGGCCACGCGCGCGCGCTGGCGACGTTGCCGGAGAAGCGTGCGGTCGCGCTGGCGCACGAAGCCGCCGAGAAGCAATGGTCGGTGCGCGAGCTCGAAGACGCGGTGCGCCGCCTCGCTGCGCGGCACGGCGGCAAGTCGGCCAAGCCGTCCGCGGCACGCGACCCGAACATCGTCGCGCTGGAGCGCGAACTTGCGGAGAAGTTCGCGACGCGGGTCAACCTGGCCCATGCGCGCAGCGGGCGCGGCAAGGTCGTGATCCACTACCACAGCCTGGACGAGCTCGACGGTATCCTCGAACGGATCCGCTGAGCCGCGCGCCTCTGGTTTCGGCGCCTGCTCCGCGGCATGCTGCGCATGCGGAGGCATCAGATGCCGCCCGCAAATGCCACTCTCAGGAGCAGCGAAATGCGTCGCATGAACCTTGTGTTGGCCGGCATGTCCGCGCTTGCCGCCCTCGCGTCCTCTGCTTTTGCGGCGGACCATACCGTCACTGCGGGCGGAACCGGGCTCGTTTTCACTCCATCGACCCTGACCATCAACGTTGGCGATACCGTGACCTTCGTCAACGGGGGCGGTTTTCACAATGTCAAGTCGGACACCAATTCCGTCACTGCGTTTCGTTGCGCGAGTGGCTGTGACGGTGACGGAATGGGCGGCAATGGCGATCCGAGCAGCGTGCTGTGGAGCGCTACCGTGACGTTCCCGACCGTGGGCAGCGCGCCGTTCCACTGCGAAGTGCACGGCGCGGATGGCGGCGCCGGCATGTCCGGCACAATCACGATCGTCGCCGGCGGCGCGCCATCGATCAGCGTCGATCCGATCTCGATCAGCGCCAGTGCCGACGCCGGCAGCTCGGCGACGAGCGGGTTCTCGATCGCCAATTCCGGCACCGCGGACCTGACCTGGAACGCGACCACGACGATCGCATCGACCTGCACGCCGCCGGGAGCGGTGCCGTGGATCGCGCTCGACCCGCTGAGCGGGACCGTCGCCAGCGGGGCGCCGCCCGCGGCCGTCGGCGTCACGCTCGACGCGACCAGCCTTGCGGTCGGCGTGTACACCGCGAACATCTGCGTGCACAGCAACGACACCGCGAACGATCCGCTCGCACTTCCGGTGCAGTTCACGGTCAACACGCCGGACCTGATCTTCACGGACGGTTTCGACGGCTGAACGCATGACCGATTC
>JBIODY010000364.1:0-2511 GCA_044445505.1 Lysobacterales bacterium | reverse complement strand
GCCGTACATCACGGTATTGCCGATGACGATGTTCTCGTCGGGTTTCGCCGGCGACTCCGGATCGGGATAGACGACGATGCGTCCGCCCGACAGACCCTTGCCGACATAGTCGTTGGTCGCGCCCTGCAGCTCGAAGCTGATGCCGCGCGCGAGGAAGGCGCCGAAGCTCTGGCCGGCGGTGCCGGTGAACGCGACGTGGATCGTATCTTCGGGCAGCCCGGCGTGTCCGTAACGCCGCGCGACGATGCCGGACAGCATCGCGCCCACCGAGCGGTGCGCGTTGCGGATTCGGTACTCGAGGCGCACTGGCGCCTTCTGCTCGATCGCCGCAGCCGCGCCGGCGATCAGCTGATGATCGAGCGCGCGGTCGAGCCGGTGATCCTGCTCCTCGCACTTGAAGCGCGCCACCTCCGGCGGCATCGGCGGCTGGTAGAAGACGCGCGAGAAGTCCAGGCCGCGCGCCTTCCAGTGATCGATGCCGGGGCGAGTGTCGAGCAGGTCCGAGCGGCCGATAAGCTGATCGAAGCGGCGGATGCCGAGCTCCGACATGATCGTGCGTACTTCCTCGGCGACGAAAAACATGAAATTGACGACGTGTTCGGGCTGGCCGTCGAATTTCGCGCGCAGCGCCGGGTCCTGCGTCGCGATGCCGACCGGACAGGTGTTGAGGTGGCACTTGCGCATCATGATGCAGCCGGCTGCGACCAGCGGCGCGGTCGCGAAGCCGAACTCGTCGGCGCCGAGCATCGCGCCGACGACGACGTCGCGGCCGGTCTTCATCTGGCCGTCGACCTGAACCGCGATCCGGCCGCGCAAGCGGTTGAGCACCAGAGTCTGCTGGGTCTCTGCCAGCCCCAGCTCCCACGGCGTCCCGGCGTGCTTGATCGAGGATTCAGGCGACGCGCCGGTGCCGCCGTCGTGGCCCGCGATCGTAACGTGGTCGGCCTTGGCCTTGGCCACCCCCGCGGCGACGGTGCCGACGCCGACCTCGGATACCAGCTTGACGCTGATCGATGCCTGCGGGTTGGCGTTCTTCAGATCGTGAATGAGCTGCGCCAGGTCCTCGATCGAGTAGATGTCGTGGTGCGGCGGCGGCGAGATCAGCCCGACGCCCGGCACCGAAAAACGCAGCTTGGCGATGTACTCCGAGACCTTGTGCCCGGGCAGTTGCCCGCCTTCGCCGGGCTTGGCGCCCTGCGCCATCTTGATCTGCAGCTGATCCGCATTGACCAGGTACTCGGCGGTGACGCCGAAGCGCGCCGACGCGACCTGCTTGATGCGCGAGCGCAGCGAATCGCCTTCCCTGACCGGGACGTCGACGACGACGCTGTCGATCCGCGACTTGAGCGTCTCCCCCTTGCCTACCGGCGCGTAGCGCCGCGCGTCCTCGCCGCCTTCGCCGGTGTTCGACTTGCCGCCGATCCGGTTCATCGCGATCGCGAGCGTGGTGTGCGCCTCGGTCGAGATCGATCCCAGGCTCATCGCGCCGGTGGCGAAGCGCTTGACGATCTCGGCCGCCGGCTCGACCTCGTCCATGGCGACCGGCGCGGCCGCTGCCTTGAACTCGAACAGGCCGCGCAGGGTCATCAGGCGGCGGCTCTGGTCGTTGATCAGCTTCGCGTACTCCTGGTACGTCGAATGGTTGTTCGCTCGCGCCGCGTGCTGCAGTTTGGCGATCGAGTCGGGCGTCCACATGTGCTCCTCGCCGCGGGCGCGGTACTGATATTCGCCGCCCGCATCGAGCGCATCGCGCAGCACCGGGTTGTCGCCGAACGCAATCTGGTGCAGCCGATAGGCCTCGTCGGAGACCTCGAACAGGCCGATGCCCTGGATATTGCTCGCGGTGCCGGTGAAATACTTGTCGACGAACGCGCTGTTCAAGCCGACCGCCTCGAAGATCTGCGCGCCGCAGTACGACTGGTAGGTCGAGATGCCCATCTTGGACATCACCTTGTACAGCCCCTTGCAGATCGCCTTGACGAAGCGCTTCGCCGATTCCTCGGGCGAGACCTCGGGCACGATGTCGTTCAGCTCTCCCATCGTTTCCAGCGCGAGGTACGGGTGGATCGCCTCGGCGCCGTAGCCGGCGAGCAGCGCGAACTGGTGCACCTCGCGCGCCGACCCCGTCTCGACCACCAGGCCTGCGCTGGTGCGCAGACCCTTCTTCACCAGATGCTGGTGCACCGCGGCGGTCGCGAGCAAGGCCGGAATCGGCATCAGGTCGGCCGAGACGTTGCGGTCGGACACGATCAGGATGTTGAAACCGAGACGGATCGCGTCCTCGGCGTGCGCGGCGAGGCTCGCCAGCGCGGCCTCCATGCCGGCGGCGCCCCATGCCGCCGGATAGCAGATGTCGAGCTCGCGCGAACGGAACGTGGCCCCGGTGAACAGTCCGATGTGACGGATCTTCTCCATCTCGTCAGCCGTGAGAATCGGCTTTTCGGCTTCGAGGCGCATCGGCAGATCGGCGCTGTCCGGAGCGATATCGACCGCGAGCAGGTTCGGCCGCGG
>JBIODY010000363.1:0-2515 GCA_044445505.1 Lysobacterales bacterium | reverse complement strand
TTTTAGCATTGCGACCTCGCTTTCCCGCACTGCGGTAAAGCGATTGCCATTGCCGTCACCGCGGGTTAATCTTCGACGCGCGCCGCCGGCCAAGGCGTGCCGGCCGCGCGATCGATGGCCGGGTTACGATCGTCCCGAGCCTGTTCGAGCCTTGTGCGCCAACCCCCTTGGAGGGCTGCGCCGTGTCCTTCCTCCTGTCGCTGTCGCGACTGATCGACCGCATCACCGAGCGCATCGGCCGCACACTGTATTGGCTGATCCTGATCACCGTCCTGATCAGCGCCGCCAACGCCGTGGTGCGCAAGGCCTTCAACTACAGCTCCAACAGCTATCTCGAAATGCAGTGGTACCTGTTTTCGGCGGCTTTCCTCGGCGCCGCCGGCTACACCTTGCTGCGCAACGAGCACGTCCGCATCGACGTCATCGCCGGAAGGCTGTCGCGGCGCACGCAGGTCTGGATCGACATCATCGGCACGATCTTCTTTCTTATGCCGATGGCGATCCTGATCGGCTGGCTGGGCTGGCCTCTGTTCGTCGACGCGTACGTGCGCAACGAAGTCTCGACCAACGCCGGCGGGCTCACGATCTGGCCGGCGCGCCTGCTGGTGCCGGTCGGCTTCTTCCTGCTGGCGATGCAGGGAATTTCCGAGTTGATCAAGCGGATAGCCTTCCTGATGGGATTGGCCCCCGATCCCGCCGAGAAGCCCCACGAAAAGACGCTCGAGGAGCAGCTCGCCGAGGACATACTGCGCACGCGCGGCGAGGAATCGCTGGCCGCGGAAATCGCGGCGCAGGCGGCCAAGCCCGACGGAGACAACCGATGAGCGCGCGAGCCGAAGGCAGCCCGCAGGGCCGTTCGCGCGCGATTCGGCAGGAGGCCGATACGCGGTGCATCCGTTTGATCCGTCGCGGCGAGGCCGACCGATGAGCGCGCGAGCCGAAGGCAGCCCGCAGGGCCGTTCGCGCGCGATTCGGCATGAGGCCGACGGGAGGTCGTTCGTCCTGCACCAGGCGGTCAGTGAGGCCGAGCAATGACCGCCTTCCTGATCGCGAACATCGCGCCGCTGATGTTCGTGACCTTGGTGGTCGTGCTGCTGCTCGGCTATCCGGTCGCGTTCTCGCTCGCCGCCGTGGGCATCTTCTACGCGCTGGTCGGCATCCACCTGGGCCTCCTCACGCCATCGCTCGTCCAGGCGTTGCCGGAACGGGTCTGGGGGGTGATGTCGAACGACACCCTGCTGGCGGTGCCGTTCTTCACCTTCATGGGATTGATCCTGGAACGCAGCGGCATGGCCGAGGATCTGCTGGACACCATCGGCCAGGTATTCGGACCGGTCCGCGGCGGGCTGGCCTACGCCGTCATCTTCGTCGGCGCGCTGCTGGCGGCAACGACTGGCGTCGTCGCCGCCTCGGTGATCTCGATGGGGCTGATCTCGCTGCCGATCATGCTGCGCTACGGCTACGACCGGCGCTTCGCCACCGGCGTCATCGCGGCGTCGGGCACCCTGGCGCAGATCATCCCGCCGTCGCTGGTGCTGATCATCATGGCCGACCAGCTCGGCAAGTCGGTCGGCGACATGTATGCCGGCGCGTTCATTCCCGGCATCTCGCTGGCATGCATCTACGCCGTGTACGCGATGGGCGTTTGCGTGGTCAAGCCGGCGTGGGCGCCGGCGCTGCCGCTCGAAGCGCGCACCTTGCGCGAGCCCGACGGCTCGGGCGGCACGCGCTCGCTGCTGGTCATGACGATCGTCGCGGCTGCATCGGCGATCGCGTTCGCGCACTGGAAGTACGGCCCCGACGACCCGACCGACGAGATGCTCGTGGTCGCGACCAGCGTCGGCGCGGGCGTCGCGTTCTTTGCCGCGCTACTCAACCGCGTGTTCAAGCTGGGCCTTCTCTCGCGGCTGGCCGAGCGCGTGATATTCGTGCTGATACCGCCGCTGGCGCTGATCTTCCTGGTGCTGGGAACGATCTTCCTCGGCGTCGCGACGCCGACCGAGGGCGGCGCGATGGGCGCCAGCGGCGCGCTGATCATGGCGCTGGCGCGCAACCGCCTGACCTGGAAGCTCCTCCGCCAGGGTATGGATACCACGCTGAAGCTCTCGACCTTCGTCGTGTTCATCCTGGTCGGCGCACGCGTGTTCAGCCTGACGTTCTACGGCGTCAACGGGCACGTCTGGGTCGAACACCTTCTGTTGCATCTTCCCGGCGGACAGTTGGGTTTCCTGATCGTCGTCAACGCGCTGATCTTCTTCCTCGCGTTCTTCCTCGACTTTTTCGAATTGTCGTTCATCATCATTCCACTGGTCGGGCCGGTCGCCGACAAGCTCGGCATCGACCTGATCTGGTTCGGCGTACTGCTCGGAGTCAACATGCAGACTTCGTTCATGCATCCGCCGTTCGGCTTCGCGCTGTTCTACCTGCGCAGCGTCGCACCGGCGAAGGACTTCCTCGACCGGGTCACCGGCAGGCTCACCGCGCGCGTGACGACCGGCCAGATCTACTGGGGCGC
>JBIODY010000362.1:0-2532 GCA_044445505.1 Lysobacterales bacterium | reverse complement strand
CGCTAGCCCTTCCTGTTCTCCGCGGGTGCCGGCGGATTCACAGGCTTGCCGCGCAACGCCAGCGCCTTCAGCGCATTCAGCGCCTCGTTGAGCGCGTAGTCCTGCTGCAGGTCGCGATCGGCCGCGCGCGGCGTCGCAACGCCGTCGGTTTCGTTCGCGCCCTTCAGGTGATTGCGCAGGTCGCGTTCGCCGAACGCCGGGGTCGGCGCGCTGTCGCGCTGGCTCAGCGCGAAGTCGGCGAGCGCGATGTCGGGCTGGATGCCGGCGGCCTGGATCGAGATGCCGCTCGGCGTGTAGTAGCGCGCGGTGGTGAGCTTCACCGCGTGTTCGGCGTCGAGCGGCAGCACGGTCTGCACCGAACCCTTGCCGAAGGTGCGCCGGCCCATCAGCAGCGCGCGATGATTGTCCTTCAAGGCGCCGGCGACGATCTCCGCCGCGGACGCGGTGCCGTTGTCGACCAGCACCACCAGCGGCGCACCGTCGAGCAGGTCGCCCGGAGTCGCGCGGAAACTCAAGTCCGCTTCCTTGAGGCGCCCGCGCGTGGTCACGATGACGCCGTCGCCGAGGAACTCGTCGCTGATCTCGACCGCCGAGGTCAGCAGGCCACCGGGATTGCTGCGCAAATCCAGCACCGCACCGCGCAGCGGCGCTTTGTTGTCGGCGATCAGGCGCTCGATGCGCTTGCGCAACTGGCCGCCGGTCTCGGCCTGGAACTGGCTGACGCGCAGGTACGCGTAGCCCGGTTCGAGCAGGCGGCCGCGCACGCTGGCGACGCGAATCACCTCGCGTTTCATCGTGATGTCGACCGGTACGCTCTGCCTCTCGTGCAGCACGTTCAGCGTGATCGAGGTGCCGGCCTTGCCGCGCAACTTGGCGACCGCGCCGTCGAGATCATCCGACTGCACCGCCTTGCCGTCGATGCGCACGATGATGTCGCCGGCCTTGATGCCGGCGCGTTCGGCCGGCGTGTCGTCGATCGGCGCGACCACGCGCAGCGTGCCCTCGACCTGCACCACCTCGATGCCGAGGCCGTTGTAGCTGCCGGTGGTGTCCTCGGTCAGGTCATCGATCTGTTCCTTGCCGAGGTATTCGCTGTGCGGATCCAGACCCGCGAGCAGGCCGTGGATCGCCGCCTGCATCAGTCGATGGTCGTCGACCTCCTCGACATAGGCCTGCTTGACCAGACTGTAGACCGCGGTGAACGCGCGGATGTCGGCAAGGTCGACTGCATTCTTCGCCGGCGCTGAATTCGCAGGCGCGGACACGGGCTTCGCAGGCGTCGCGGCTGGTGGAGCGTCGGCCGAGGGCGGCGGATCGGCCAGTGCACCTGCTGCTGCGAGGGCGAGCACAGCCAGGAATGAACGATGAAAACGCATTTGAAAACCTCGGAAGCGAGAACGCCAGTGTAGCGCCGCGCGAATGAGCATGGCGTGATGCCTGCGACCGCGCGCGGCGGCGACAGTTCGCAGCGCATGCCACTGGATATGTCCGTGGAGCGGCTTCAGCCGCAATGTTGTTGCTTCAGCGCTCCAGGAAACGAAGAGCATCGCGGCCAAAGCCGCTCCCACGACGCCGTCCAATGAACGCAGACGGTACCGCGTCGGCGCGCTCATTTCAGCCAGCCGCGCGGGTCGGTGGGCTGGCCTTTCGCGCGCAGTTCGAAGTACAGGCCCGGCACTTTCTGGCCGCCGCTAGCGCCGCTGGTCGCGATCGCCTCGCCGGCCTCGACCCAGTCGCCGACATCCTTGAGCAGGGTCTCGTTGCAGCCGTACAGGCTCAGGTAGCCATCGCCGTGGTCGACGATGATCATCAGGCCGTAGCCGCGCAGCCAGTCGGCGAACGCGACTCGTCCGTGCGAGATCGCGTGCACCGGCGTGCCGGATTTCGCGGCGAGCAGCACGCCGCGACTGGTGCGTCCGGATTCATCGGCCACCCCGAATGCGGTGACGATCCTGCCGCGCAACGGCCAGGCGAGCTTGCCGCGCGACGACGCGAACGGCTCCGCGCCGGACAACTGCCTGGGAATGTCGGCGAACACATCGCGCAGGCGTTCCAGCAACTGGGTCAGCGCGGCTTCGTCCTTGCCGAGCGCGGCGATGCGCGCGCCCTGATCCTTGAGCTTCGCGTCGATCGTCGCGACCAGCTCGGCGCGCTCGCTGCGTTCGGTTTCCAGCCGGGCAGCTTCGGCGGCCTGCGCCGCGCGGGTCGCCGCGAGTTCGGCGCTCGCCGCGTTGATCGAATCCTCGAGCTCGGCGAGATGCCTGAGGTCGTCACGCACCTGGTCGATCTGGCCCAGTTGTGCACGCTGGAAGTAGCGATGATAGGCCAGCACGCGCGCGATCGCGGCGACGTCGTCCTGCTGCAGCAGCAGTTTCAGTTCCTCGTTGCGGCCGAGCGCATAGGCCGAGCGCAGCAGCGCTGCGAGCGCTGCGCGCTGCGATTGCAGGGCAATCTCGAGCCGGCCACGCTGCGCGGTGAGTTCGCCGAGACGGGCCTGCTGCGCGGCGAGCTTCTCGTCGAGCGCATGCACGT
>JBIODY010000361.1:0-2533 GCA_044445505.1 Lysobacterales bacterium | reverse complement strand
ATCGAAGCGCTGATCGCACGCGGTGTGTTCGGCGCGGCCGAGCATCGGCGCATCGACTGGGCGCTCGAGGGCGGCGCGATCGAATCCGACGGCGCCGGCACGATCCTGACCACCTGGCGGTGTCTGCGACAGCGCCACCCGTACCTGACGCGGGAGGAGATGACCGCGTTGCTGATCGATGCGCTGGGTGCGCAGCGTGTGCTCGGCCTCGAGCACGGTTATCTGGAGGGCGACGATACCGACGCGCATATCGATACGCTGGCGCGCTTCGCGCCGGCAGACGGACTCGTGTTACAGGCCTGCGACGATCCGGCTGATCCGCACTACGCCGAACTCGCGCGCATGCGCGAGGAGATCGCGCAATTTCGCACCCTGGATGGGCGCCCGTATCGCCTGTACCCGCTGCCGTGGCCGCGTGCGATCGTCGATGAAGGGCGGCGGCTGGCGTCGTCGTACGCGAACTACCTGATCGTCAACGGCGGCGTGCTGATGCCTGCCTACGGCGACGTCGCCGACGCACTGGCCGCGAAGGTCATCGCGGCGGCGCATCCGGGCCGCGAGGTCGTCGAGGTCGATGCGCGTGCGCTGATCTGGCAGAACGGCAGCGTGCACTGCCTGACGATGCAACTGCCGGCGGGCGTGCTCGCGTCCCCGGGAATCTGAACAAGCCGTCATCCCGGCGAAGGCCGGGATCCAGCTCGACGCGCCGGGTACCGCGTCCGGCCTGTTCGCCGCGTACAACATCGCGTCCGCGCGCGAGCAGATCGGCCGAGGTCGCGATCGGAGACGGTGAGCACGATCGCATCGCAGGCACGGGCGGCCGGATGCGCATGCGCCTCGGCCGCACCCTCGCATGCGGCGGCGGAGGCCATCATGCCGCTCGACAGCAGCAGCGTGCGAGCCGCACTGGCAAACGGGGCCGTGCCGACGACCAGCGCTCCGGCACCGGAACGGGCCGCCGCCACGAGCACGCAAGCGCTCGCGGCAGTCTGCGGCGCGCTGCCGCGGCATCCCGGCATCGATCCGCGTTACCATGTTCGACTCGCATTGCGTAGCCATGGCATGTCCGGAAAAAACCTCAAAACCGCGCTGCTCCAGGAAACCGATCGTGGCAGCCGCGAGGCGAATCTCGACGCGATCGAGGCCGGCCTGCGCGCAGCCGCAGCGGCCGGCGCCGAACTCGTGCTGTTGCAGGAACTGCACAACGGGCCGTATTTCTGCCAGCACGAAAGCGTCGCCGAGTTCGATCGCGCCGAACCGATTCCGGGGCCGAGCACCGCGCGCATCGGCGCGCTTGCCGAAGAATTGAAGCTCGTCGTCATCGCCTCGCTGTTCGAGCGCCGTGCCGCCGGCCTGTATCACAACACCGCGGTCGTGTTCGATCGCTCCGCAGGCATCGCCGGCAAGTATCGCAAGATGCATATTCCGGATGATCCGGCGTTCCACGAAAAATTCTATTTCACGCCAGGCGATCTCGGCTTCGAGCCGGTCCGGACCTCGGTCGGCAAGCTCGGCCTGCTGGTCTGCTGGGATCAATGGTATCCCGAGGCCGCGCGCCTGATGGCGCTCGCCGGCGCGGATCTGCTGCTCTATCCGACCGCGATCGGCTGGGATCCCGCGGACTCCGTCGACGAGAAGGCGCGCCAGCGAGATGCCTGGATCACCGTGCAGCGCGGCCACGCGATAGCGAACGGCTTGCCCCTGCTCGCCTGCAACCGGGTCGGTTTCGAGGGCACTCCCGACAACGCCGGCGGCGGTATCCAGTTCTGGGGTTCGAGCTTCGTCGCCGGGCCGCAGGGCGAAATCCTGGCGCAGGGCTCGAGCGACCGGCGCGAACTGCTGATCGCGGATATCGATCTTTCGCGCAGCGAGAACGTGCGCCGCATCTGGCCGTTCCTGCGCGATCGTCGCATCGACGCGTACGCCGACCTGCTGAAGCGGTTCCGCGATTGAACACGTCCGCCAGCAATCCCGCGCGGATGTCCGGAACGTCAGACACTGCCGCTGTGCCGAGCGATGCGCTTGCGGAGCAACCGATCGCGCGCATGCGGCGCGGCGATGTCGAATACGTGCTGCTCGGTACCGCGCATGTGTCGCGGGTCAGCGCCGATGCGGTGCGTGCGATGCTCGAGCGCGAGGCGTTCGACGCGGTCGCGGTCGAACTGTGCGAGCCGCGTTACCAGTCGATGCGCGACCCGGAGGCGTTTCGCAAGCTCGACCTGTTCCAGGTGATCCGCCAGGGCAAGGTCGGCCTGATCGCCGCGAACCTTGCATTGTCCGCATTCCAGCGCCGCCTCGCCGAGCAGTTCGGCATCGAACCGGGCGCGGAGATGAAGGCGGCGATCGACGGCGCCGAAGCGCGCGGCCTGCCGGTCTGGCTGATCGACCGCGAGATCGGCGTGACCCTGAAACGTGCCTATCACAGCGTCGGTTTCCTCGATCGGCTGTCGATCGTGGGTGGCCTCGGGGCGAGCCTGCTGACCCGTGAAGAGGTCAGCGAAGACGAAATCGAGAAGCTCAAGCACGGCGACCT
>JBIODY010000360.1:0-2534 GCA_044445505.1 Lysobacterales bacterium | reverse complement strand
TCGCCACGGTCGATGCCATGCGCGAGTTCGGACAGGCGCCGCCCGTAGCGGCCGAAGCGTGCCTCCAGCCCATGCGCATCGAACCCGCGCAGTTCGCCGACGGTGCGGATGCCGAGTGCGGCGAGCTTGCCGTCCATGACCTTGCCGACGCCGTGGATGCGCGCGACCGGCAGCGGCGTCAGGAACCCGTCGACCTCCTCCGGGCGGATCACGAACAGCCCGTCCGGCTTGCGCCAGTCCGAGGCGATCTTGGCGAGGAATTTCACCGGCGCGACGCCGGCCGATGCGGTGAGCGCAGTCTCTTCGCGGATCTGGCTGCGGATCGTCTTCGCGATTGCGGTCGCCGAGGGTAGACCGGACTTCGGTTCGGTCACGTCGAGATAGGCCTCGTCCAGCGACAGCGGCTCGACCAGGTCGGTGTGGCGCAGCAGGATCGCGCGGACCTGGGTCGACACCGCCTTGTAGCGCGTGAAATCCGGCGGCACGAACACCGCATCGGGGCACAGACGCTCGGCACGCGCGGCCGGCATCGCCGAACGCACGCCGTACGTGCGCGCCTCGTAGCTCGCCGCGCAGACCACCGAGCGCGCGCCGCGCCAGGCGACCACGACCGGGCGCCCGCGCAAGGCCGGATCGTCGCGTTGTTCGACCGACGCGTAGAACGCATCCATGTCGATATGGATGAACTTGCGCATTGCGCGAGTCAGGCGAGGCGGAGGCACGATGCTACTACCGGCACCACATTCGCCGCGCGGGTCGCTCGGTGCTGAGACGAAGCGGCCGACGCTGTGCCCTGGCAACGCCGCGGATCGCGCGGCGGGTTTCCGCGCCGATTTCCTACACTGCGCCGCGCTGCTTTGCGCTCGCCGGCGGATCCGCCCGCAGCGACGATGGCGGCCTCGAAGACTGGAGGCTGGTCATGCGCGCAACACATCGGACGGGTGGAGCGGTAAGTCTGTTGCTGGGCCTTGCGCTTGCGCACGGGGTGCACGCGCAGACGATCTACAAGTGCCGCGACGGCAGCGGTCACATCGCGTACCAGGATCGTGCCTGCGCCGCCGCGCAACAGGAAACACGCGTCGAGATCGCACCGCCGCCGCCGGCGGTGCCGTCCCCGGACTACGGTGTTGCGAGCGAACGCAGGTTGCCGAGCGCTCGCGCGGCTCGATCGCAGGCGCGGCATGGCGGGACACACCGGACCGAGGCGTTGTCGTACGAATGCCGCGCCGAGGACGGCGAGGTGTTCTATCGGCACTCCGGGTGCCCGCGCTCGATTGCCACCGATGCCGTCGGCGGGCGCGGACACGGCCGGTCCACGCGCGGCAAAGGCTCGGTGTCCGTATCGGCAGTGTCGCTGACCCGCGCGGAAGCCTGCCGGCGTCTCGCTGCAGCCGGTTCGATCGGCCGTGCCGGTCGCGAACATGACGATCGCGTCTCGACCTATGAGCGGAACGCGGGCCGCGATCCATGCCGCGATTCATGAGTGCGCGGCGCGCGCGTCGCCGCGCCGCACGCGACGCGTTACGATGGTGCGCCGAGTGACCGGAATCCATCGCGTGCGCAACTTCAACCGACCGATTTCCCTGATGCCGCTGATCGCAATGGCGGCGCTCGCCGCGTGCGCGCCGTCGCAATCGCCGCCAGCATCGGCGCCGGTCGCCGTGCCCGCCGCGGACCCGCAGATGACCCAGGCGCTCGACCTGTATCGCAAGCTGCAGCAGGAGAAATCCTGGGAACTCGCGGCTCCGATCGGCCAGGAGATCGTCGCCAAATATCCGGGCAGCGCGGCCGCGAGGGAAGTCCAGGAGACGCTGGTCGATACCACGGCGAAGGCAGCCGCGATCGCCACGCATCGGCGCCTCGAGCGTTTGTGGATCTACCAGTCCGGCAAGGAATCCGGGGGCAACCAGAGCACCGCGTCGATCTACAGCAGCGATGCCGCTCCCGGCGATCGTGTGCGTCTGGTCCTGCGTCGGCATTCGAAATGGGGGCAGAGCGCGTATCTGTTCGGCAGCGGCAAGGGTTTCGAGTGCCGCGGCACGTGCGGCCTGGTGATGCATTTCGCCGATCAGCCGGTGCAGCGCATGAAGGCCTACCTGCCGCCGACCGGCGAGCCGGCGATTTTCATCAGCGACGACAAGGCGTTCATCGCCAGGCTTGGCAGCGCACAGAAGCTCGGCATCGAGGTCACCGAAAAGGCCAAGCGCCCGCGTACCCTGATGTTCGAGGTCGGCGGATTCGATCCGACCCGCTTCGCGCCGGTCGCGAAGAAATAGCGGGCGAAGACCTGCGCGCGCCACGCACTCGCGGCCGATGATGCGACGCAGGGCTGATTGCGGCGTGTCGAGGGCCATGCCCGCCAGGCTCGCAACCGCGCCGCCTGGCACGGCTGCGCCGATTGGTCAGATCGCTTCCGGGTCGTGCGCTTCGAGGGTGACGCCGGTAGCGACGATCTGGTAGTGGCGCCGGGCGAGCACGCGCAATTCGCCGCCGTCGGCGAGGCAAACCTTGACGAGGCGCTCGATGTGCGCATT
>JBIODY010000359.1:0-2550 GCA_044445505.1 Lysobacterales bacterium | reverse complement strand
CTGCCGCAGAGCGGCGACCTGCAGACGCTGTCGGCGCCGCTCGACGTGCACCGCAGCGAGCCGATCGCGTTGACGATCGACCAGCAGATTCCCTGAAACCACCCGGCGGCAGAGTCGGGCGATATTGGCGACCCATCGCGGAGCAAGTCGAACTACTGCGAATGGAGGAGCTATCGTGAAGGAAATCTTGAGCCTTGTGCTATGCGTTGCGTGCGGCGTGCTTTGCTGCAACGTGATCTCGTGCTGCGATCGGGTGACGCACAATTGCTGCCCACCACCCTGAATCGCCAGCGGGCGGGTTGGATGAAATACGGAAGAAGGCGGCATAGCCGGCCTTCTTCGCTTGGCAGACACGGGAAAACCGTCATTCCCCCGTTCGTCGGAATCCATCTTGATCTTCGCGATCGACTTGGCGCGCCCCTCGCATGCCGCTACATTGCGCGTCCCGCTTCGCCCGACACTCCCCGCATGTCCGACGCCCGCCGCTGGTTCGACCTGTCCTCGCCATTCCGCATGCGACGCGGCGGCGAACTCGTCGGCGCACGCCTCGCCTACGAGACCTGGGGCGCGCTCAATCCAGCGCGCGACAACGCGCTGTTGATCCTGACCGGGCTCTCACCGAGCGCGCACGCCGCGTCGAACGCGCTGGATCCCACGCCCGGCTGGTGGGAGGACATGGTCGGTCCCGGCAAGTACATCGACACGAACCGCTGGTTCGTGATCTGCGCGAACACGCTTGGCAGCTGCAAGGGCTCGACCGGTCCGGCCGACATCAATCCGGCGAGCGGCGAACCGTATCGCCTCGATTTCCCGGAACTGACCCTCGAAGACGCCGCCAACGCGAGCCACGAGCTCGTGCGCGGCCTCGGCATCGACCGGCTCGCCTGCCTGCTCGGCAATTCGATGGGCGGCATGAGCGCGCTTGCGTATCTGGTACAGCATTCGCGCAGCGTGCGCAGCCACATCAGCATCTCGACCGCGCCGCAGGCGCAGCCGTTCGCGATCGCGATCCGCTCGTTGCAGCGCGAAGCGATCCGGCTCGACCCGAACTGGAACAACGGCCACTACGACGACGCGCACTATCCCGAGGCCGGCATGTCGATCGCGCGCAAGCTCGGCGTGATCACGTATCGATCGGCGATGGAATGGGTCGGCCGCTTCGCGCGTATCCGCCTCGATTCGGGACAGCGCGAGGAAGACCCGTTCGCGTTCGAGTTCCAGGTCGAGTCGTACCTCGCGGCGCACGCACGGCGTTTTGTGCGCAGCTTCGATCCGAATTGCTACCTTTATCTGTCGCGCGCGAGCGACTGGTTCGACCTCGCCGAGCACGGCGGCAGCGTCGACGCGGCGTTCGCGCGCATCGACGTCGAGCGCGCGCTGGTGATCGGCGTCGAGACCGACATCCTGTTCCCGCTGCCGCAACAGGAACAAATCGCCGAGGGCCTGCGCGCCGCCGGCGCCGAAGTCGATTTCGTCGCGCTGGACAGCCCGCAGGGCCACGACGCATTCCTGGTCGATATCCCGCGTTTCGGCGCGGCCATCGCATGCTTTCTTGAGTCGCGTTAGAACAGGATGCTGAAAAAAACCCAGGCGCGATCCACGGATGGATCGCACGCGAATCAATCACGCAAGTGATTGATTCGACGGAAGCGAGTCCGGGCATGTACCGGACTCGCTGAGCTGAAAAACAGCAAGGAAGCCCTTTTTCAGCATCCTGCTAGACTATCGCCCATGCTTTCGCTCGAATTCCCCGGCGCCCGCCAGCTCATCGATGCGATCGATGCGGCCGTCATCCTGCCCGACCAGGCCAGCACCACCGACGCGCTGCGCAACGCGCTGTGCAAACTGATCCGCGATGCGGACGTGCGCCTGCCGGCTTGCGTGTTCGAGCGCGAGGACGACCACTACGCGCGCCGCGAGTTGTATCGCAGCGACGAGCACGGCTACAGCGTCGTCGCGATGACCTGGGGTCCGCGCCAGGGCACACCGATCCACGACCACGCCGGCCTGTGGTGCGTCGAGGGCGTCTGGCAGGGTTTCCTCGAGATCACGCCGTACGAGCTGATGGAATCGAAGGATGGCCGCTACCGCTTCGAACCGCGCGGCACGATGAACGCCGGCGCCGGATCGGCCGGCAGCCTGATCCCGCCGCACGAATACCACACGATCCTCAATCCGAGCACCGATGCGAACGCAGTCTCGCTGCATATCTACCGTCGTCCCCTCGATGCGTGCTCGAAGTTCTACCCGGCCGACGCCGGCTGGTACGTGTGCGACAAGTCCGCGCTGTCGCTCGACAGCACGCATTGAAACCTGAACCGCGCAAGCCTGCATCGCCGGCATGGGAGCGGCTTCAGCCGCTCCTACAATTCACTGATTGCCTTATACTGCGCGGCCCGCGCGCCACGCGCACGGGAACGCACGCCGAAGTGGCGGAAGTGGTAGACGCAGAGGACTCAAAAGCCCCCCCCCTTAAAAGCGTGCGGGTTCGAGTCCCGCCTGCGGCACCCGAAACCCGCCCGGCGCGGGTTTTTTTGTGCCTGGCTTCGG
>JBIODY010000358.1:0-2561 GCA_044445505.1 Lysobacterales bacterium | reverse complement strand
CTGCGCTCGATCGTGCGCCAGGATCCGGACATCATCATGATCGGAGAAATGCGCGATCTGGAAACCGCGCGCATCGCGATCCAGTCCGCGCTGACCGGCCATCTGGTGCTGTCGACCCTGCACACCAACAATGCGGCCGGCGGCATCACGCGCATGCTCGACATGGGCGTCGAGGATTATCTGCTCACGTCGACCGTGAACGGCATCCTCGCCCAGCGCCTGGTGCGCCGCCTCGACCGCACGGTTGCGCAGACCTATGACGCACTGCCGGAAGTCATCAAGGAGTTCAACCTCGAGAGTTTCACCGACGAACGCCCGATCAGGCTGTACAAGCCCGGCTCCAGCGTCGCCAATCCGACCGGCTACTTCGGCCGTACCACGATCATGGAATTCCTGGTCATGTCCGACACCATCCGGCGCCAGATCATGCAGCACGCCGGCATGGGTGACATCGAGCAGCAGGCGCGCACGGAAGGCATGCGCACCATGTACGAGGACGGCCTGGTGAAAGCGATGCAGGGGCAGACGACGATCGAGGAAGTGTTGCGGGTGACGCAGGAATCCTGATGCGCCAGATTGGACATCCCTGTCGCAACTTGCGCTCGCCGCTCGAAAGGCGTGGCTTTCGAACGGCTCCGTTCGTGCGACTTGCGTCGCACGAACGCCGGCGCGTCCTGCGCCGGCCCGTGATGTTCCGGAGCGTTGTCGCATGACCCTTTTCTATTACAAAGCCGTCACGCCGGCCGGCGAAACGTTCGAAGGCCAGTTCGACGTTGCCACCCACGACGAGGTGGTCGGCAAGCTGCAGGACGCCGGCAATATCCCGCTCGAGGTGCGCGAGGCCGACAGCGGCGATTCGGCGAGCCTGTTCGCGGCATTGTTCAAGCGCGCGACGCTGACCCAGGCGCAGGTCGTGCAGTTCACCCAGCAGCTCGCGACCCTGCTCGGCGCGGGCCAGCCGCTGGATCGCGCCTTGCAGATCCTGCTCGACCTGCCCGAGAGCGAAAAAGCGAAACGGCTGCTCGAACGGGTGCGCGACCAGGTGCGCGGCGGCACTCCGCTGTCCGACGCGCTCGAGGCCGAGCACGGCACGTTCTCGCGCCTGTACGTGAACATGGTGCGCGCGGGCGAGGCCGGCGGATCGATGGATGAAACGCTGGCGCGCCTCGCCGACTACCTCGAGCGCAGCGCGAATCTCAAGAGCAGCGTCGTCAACGCGATGATCTATCCGGCCTTCCTGGTCGGCATGGTCCTGCTGTCGCTGATGGTGCTGCTGATCTACGTGGTGCCGCAGTTCGCGCCGATGTTCGCTGACATGGGCGTCGAGATGCCGCTGATCACGAAGGTCGTGCTCGCGGTCGGCTCGACCCTGCAGAATTTCTGGTGGCTGATCCTGGCCGCGATCGTTTTCGGCGCCGGCTGGTTGCGGCGGCAGATGGCCGATCCGCCGGCGCGGCTGAAGATCGACGATCGCCTGCTCAGGACCCGCGTGGTCGGCGACGTGATCCGCAAGGTCGAGACCGCGCGCCTCGCGCGCACGCTCGGTACGCTGCTGAAGAACGGCGTGCCCCTGCTCAACGGACTCACCGTCGCGCGCAACGTGATGAACAATACGGTGCTCGCCGAGGCGGTCGGACAGGCCGCCGAGGAAGTGAAGACCGGCGGCGGCCTCGGCTTCGCGCTGACCCAGTCCAAGCGCTTCCCGAAACTCGCGCTGCAGATGATCAGCGTCGGCGAGGAATCGGGCGAGCTGGACACGATGCTGATGAAGGTCGCCGACACCTTTGATATCGAAGTCAAGAACACGCTGGACCGCCTGCTCGCGGCGCTGGTGCCGGCGACCACGATCGTGATGACCATCATCGTCGCGATGATCATGCTGGCGATCGTGCTGCCGATCATGAACATCGCGGGCGCGGTGCATTGAGAGCCGGGAATCGACACGTTTTTTCCTTCTCCCTTTGGGAGAAGGTGGTGCGCAGCGCCGGATGAGGGTTCGGTACGAGCACGATGTTTCGCGCTCGCGCCGAAACCTCACCCCAACCTCTCTCCCGCTGGGAGAGGGGCTTGTCAGGTTTGGAATCGGCAAAAGAGGAAGCACAAACGCAATGAACATCCATTCGCAACGCAACCACCCCCGCTCGCTCCGCGCGGCAGGTTTCAGCCTGATCGAAATGCTCGCGGTGATCGTGCTGATCGGCATCGTCGCCGGCATCGTCGTGCAGCAGGTCGGCAAGAACGTCGACAAGGGCAAGTACGGTGCCGGCAAGGCGCAGGTGCAGTCGCTGGCCGGCAAGATCGAAGGCTATGCGCTCGACAACGGCTCGCCGCCGCCGCGCCTCGAGGACCTGCTGACCAAGCCCGGCAACGCTTCGAACTGGCAAGGGCCGTACGCGAAGGAATCCGACCTCAAGGACCCGTTCGGCCATGCCTTCACCTACAAGGCGCCTGGCGAGCACGGCGATTTCGATATCGTGTTCCTCGGCAAGGACGGCCAGGCCGGTGGGGATGGCGTGAATGCCGACTATGGCAACTGGCAGTGAGCCGTACAGCGTGAGACG
>JBIODY010000357.1:0-2562 GCA_044445505.1 Lysobacterales bacterium | reverse complement strand
GCAGGACTACACCGGAGCGCAGTCCGGCAGGCTCAACTCCCGTCGCCACGTCCTTTGGTCATCATGCGCCGGTTCGCCGCGATCAGTGCGTCGTCGGCGACCGCTGCATCGCCATGCCCGTGTTGGCGGTACGCTTCGTAGTGGCGCGAGCATTCGCGGGTCAGGGTATCGATGACCGCCCGCTGCAGCTTCGTGTAGTAGGGCTGGGTGTGATGGTGCAGGAATACCGGCACTTCGTACGGTCGGAAACCCGGTACCAGGCGCACGTGATGCTCGGGCTTGATCAGGTGCAGCGGCACGACCGCGCGGCCGACACCCTCGGAAACGGCATCCAGCAGCCCGTAGATGTCGTCGAAATACGCGCGCAGCATCCTCGGCACCGTCGCGCCGGTCTGGGTGAGGAAGAAGCGTTCGGTGAAGTTGTCGCGCGGCTCGTGGTCGACGTAACAATCCTCGCGGTCGGTGTAACGCGACGATTCGATCAGCACGTTGCGCTCTATGCCGATGCGCACGTTTTCGATGCCCATGCGCTCGCATTCGGACAGCGAGACGCTGAAGTCGACCTTGCCCTCGATCAGCAGATCCTGCAGCTCGTGGACTTCGGCCTTGACGAATTGGCAGGACAGGCGCGGATTCGCGCGCAGCAGGCCGCCGATCGCCGGCACCAACACCGAGCGCAGGCAGGATGAAAACGACACCAGGCGGAAGAACCCGGAAATCCCGCCGGAACTGCTGACCAGGCTGTCGAGCAGTTCCTGTTCCTGGCGTTCGACCGAGGCCGCATGACGCTGCAGGATGCGCCCGGATTCGGTCAGTTCGAGGCCGCCGCGCAGGCGCATGAAAAGCACCTGGCCGAGGGTCTCCTCGAGATTCTGGATGCGCTTGGTCAGCGCCGGCTGGCTGACATGCAGGCGCTCGGCCGCGCGCGAGAAATTCAGCTCGCGCGCGAGCGTCATGAACGATTCGATCTGCGCCGATGACAAGCGTGTACTCACGCGCCGTCTCCCCTCTGGCGGGGTCAGTATAACCCTGCGCTATGCCTCGATCACCGTGGGTTATCGCGATAACACGCCGGTATCGGCGCATCGAGAACTTTGATTGGCGCGGGCGTGGCGGCGACGCTAGGGTGCGCGCAGATCGCATCCCGCGATCATTTGCAATATGGAGAGCGCGCGATCATGACCGGTGTCCGGCGATATCTTGCAAGCGGATTGCTCCTCGTCGCGATGTCGGCCACGGCCGGCGGCTCCGGCACGTTGTACCAGGACGGCAACGCGACCGCGCTGACCAGCGCCTACGCGTTTCGCGGCTCCGATCCATTCGACGCCAAGGCGCAGATCACGACGGTCGTGTTCAGCGACAAGCCGATCGATGCGGTCGCGATCAACGCGGAATCCGATCGTGGCGCCGCACTCGGCGACCAGTTGCGCGCGAAGCAGGCGACCCGCGTCGAACTGAACCTGCAGGACGACGGCACATTGCAGAACGTCAACATCGCAGCGCCGGGCAGCAGCGGCTCGCAGAGCGGCAGCGGCTGGTACACATTGAAACTCGTGCACAACGATGCCCATCGCGTCGAAGGCAGTTTCCACAGCAACGACGAAGCCGACAAGAAGAACGGTCGCTACTACGATCTCGCGTTCGCGCTCGACCTGCCGCCGGCGCCGTCCCCGGGTGCGCCATTGCCGGCTGACGGCGGTGCGCCGGGCAAGGCGTATCGCGCCTACCTCGCGGCGATGGACAAGGGCGACATAGACGCGTTGCTGAAGACCATGAGCCACGCCCGCGCCGCGCAGATCGCCGAGCACCGCACCGAGCCGCAATTCAAGGCGATGTTCGCGTTCATCCAGGCCGAACGCCTGCGCAATCCGAAGCTCGGCAAAAGCAGCGTCAAGGGTGATCGTGCGACGCTCGAGGTCAGCGGCAAGGACGGTGAAGGCAACCCATCCACTGGCACGGTCACCCTGCTCAACGAAGAGGGTGCGTGGAAGCTCGACAAGGAAGCGCTGGGCAGCGGGGGGCATTGAGATGCGCCCGCCAGCCATCGACCCGTGCCCGGGTTACGAGATGCTGTTCGGCGGCCGCTCCGCGCGCGCCGGGCTGCGCGGCGCCGAGGCGCTGCGCACGATCCTGCGCCACTACGCGCTGTTCGTGGTGTCGCTGCTGCTGATCGGCGCAGCCTACTGGGCCGATGCGGCCACGTTCGCGGTGCACAACACGAACGATGCCGGCGTCGATTCCCTGTGCCAGGCGATCACCGACGCGAACGCGGCGGGCGGTGCGAACACGATCCAGTTCGCGATACCTGGCACCGGGCCGCACACGATCACGCTCGCGAACCCGCTGCCGGCTGTCAGCGCGCCGGGCGCGCCGCTCCGTTGTATTCCGGTGGGCCGATCCGGGCGGCCGCCGCGACCCTTCCCATGACCCGAGGAGCAAAACCATGAACGCAATTCGCACCCGACTGGCCTGTTCGGCGCTGGCACTCGCCGCTTCGACCGTGGCCCTGGCGGCCGACAGCGCCAGCGGAACGATCTCGTTCCAGGGCCACGCCGGCACGAT
>JBIODY010000356.1:0-2582 GCA_044445505.1 Lysobacterales bacterium | reverse complement strand
GGCGGCGGCCCGTGCTTCTTCATGGACCCCCCGCCGAACGCCCCGCATTTGTGGGACGGCATGGCCTCCTATCTGCGCGGTATTGCCGCGTCGGTCGGAATACGACCGAAAGCGATCCTGGTGATCTCCGCGCATTGGGAAGCCGTCCGACCGACCGTGAACAGCGCCGCGCAGCCGGGCATGTTGTTCGACTACTACGGCTTCCCGGAGCATACCTATCGCCTCGCCTACCCGGCGCCGGGTTCGCCCATGCTTGCGGCACGCGTGCGCGCGCTGCTCGGCGCTGCCGGCATCACGACCGACGAGGACGCGACACGCGGCTACGATCACGGCGTGTTCGTGCCGTTCCTGTTGATGTATCCGGACGCCGACGTGCCGGTCGTGCAGCTCTCGTTGCAGGCCGGACTTGATCCGGCGGCACATCTCGCGATCGGCCGCGCGCTCGCGCCGCTGCGCGACGAGGGTGTGCTGATCGTCGGCAGCGGAATGAGCTATCACAACCTGCGCGCGTTCTTCGCGCCGGATCCGCCTGCGCTGCAGGGATCGGAACGCTTCGATGCCGCGCTGACCCGCGCTGTCGAGGCCATCGATCCGGGCGCGCGCGACGCACAACTGATCGCATGGAAACAGCTGCCGGACGCACTCGCCTGCCACCCGCGCGCCGAGCACCTGCTGCCGTTGATGGTCGTCGCGGGCGCCGGCGTCGCGGACCAGGGTCGCCGCACATACAACGATCGTGTATTCGGCAAGGCGGTGTCGGCGTTCCAGTTCGGGTGAAAGGCGGTGACATCGACTGGCTTGCTTTCGCTTCCCCTGCGCAGCGGGGGAAGCTGCCCGGAGGGCTCATGAGGGCGCTTTTCGCTGCAAAAGCGCAAGATCAAGAGCGCCCCCTTCCGCCTTCGGCACCTTCCCCCGCTGCGCAGGGGAAGGAGAACCACCGCGGCATCTCGTCCGGCGATTCTTTCGCAACGCTGAAGCCCGGCACGATGGGCCGTCCCGTGCCCCTGCTACAATTCACCGTTTCGCGCCATGCGGCGCGGCTTCGTTTGAACCCTGGAGTTTCCATGTCCGCCCAGATCCTGAAGGCGCTCGGCCTTGCGCCCACCAATTCCGGCACCTACCTCGGCAACGGCGAGTGGTCGAAGACGACCGATGCCGGCCTCGTGCAGTCGGTCAATCCGAGCACGAACGAGGTCATTGCCGAAGTCCACGCGTCGAGCGCGAGCGACTACGAAGAAATCGTGATGCAGGCGCAAGCTGCGTTCGCGATCTGGCGCACCACGCCGGCGCCGCGCCGCGGCGAAGCGATCCGCCTGTGCGGCGACGCGCTGCGCAAGCACAAGGATGCACTTGGGAGCCTGGTCGCGCTGGAGATGGGCAAGATCAAGCCGGAAGGCGACGGCGAAGTGCAGGAGATGATCGACATCGCGGATTTCGCGGTCGGCCAGTCGCGCATGCTGTACGGCTACACGATGCATTCCGAACGACCGGGCCACCGCATGTACGAGCAGTGGCATCCGGTCGGTCTGGTCGGGGTGATCAGCGCGTTCAATTTCCCGGTCGCGGTGTGGGCGTGGAATGCGTTCCTGGCCGCGATCTGCGGCGATATCACGATCTGGAAACCGTCGCCGAAGACGCCGCTGTCGGCGATCGCGTCGATAAAGATCTGCAATGACGCGCTGAAGGTCGCGGGCTTCCCGGACATCTTCTTCCTGTTCAACGACGCCGGCACGGACATCGCGTCGACCTTCGTCGACGACAAGCGCATTCCGCTGATCAGCTTCACCGGTTCGACCAAGGTCGGCCGCAGCGTCGGCGAGCGCGTTGCCCAGCGTATGGGCCGCTCGCTGCTCGAACTCGGCGGCAACAACGCGATCATCGTCGATGCGAGCGCCGACATGAAACTCGCGATCCCGGCGATCGTGTTCGGCGCGGTCGGCACCTGCGGCCAGCGTTGCACCTCGACGCGCCGCTTGTTCGTGCACGAATCGATCCACGACGACGTCGTCGCGACCTTGGTCAAGGCCTACAAGCAGGTCGAGACCAAGATCGGCGATCCGACCCAGGCGAGCACACTGATGGGCCCGCTCAACAGCAAGGCCGCGGTCGACCAGTATCTCGGTGCGGTCGGCAAGGCCAAATCCAGCGGCGGCACGATCGCGACCGGCGGCAAGGCGCTGACTGATCGCAAGGGCAACTTCGTGCTGCCGACGATCGTCACCGGTCTCGGGAATTCCGACGAAGTCGTGCAGACCGAGACCTTCGCGCCGATCCTGTATGTGATGCCATTCAAGACGCTCGACCAGGCCATCGAGCTGCAGAACTCGGTGCCGCAGGGCCTGTCCGCGGCGATCTTCACCCAGAATCTGAAGGCAGCCGAGCAATACCTGTCGGCAGCCGGTTCGGACTGCGGCATCGCCAACGTCAACATCGGCACCAGCGGCGCCGAGATCGGCGGCGCGTTCGGCGGCGAGAAGGAAACCGGCGGCGGCCGCGAATCGGGGTCCGATGCGTGGAAGGTCTACATGCGCCGCCAGACCAACACGATCAACTATTCCGACGCGCTGCCGCTGGCGCAGGGG
>JBIODY010000355.1:0-2582 GCA_044445505.1 Lysobacterales bacterium | reverse complement strand
GCGCGCATTCCGCTTCATCCGCCACGGCTACGCCGACAGCGTCGCGTCGCTCGTCTACGCGTTCGACGACGGCCCCGAACTCGTCGAGCGCATCGTGTTTCCGGACGCGCCGGCGTTGCTGCCGGAGCGCGCTGCCGCTTTCGCGTCGGCGCTGGATCTGCTGCATCTGGTCGCCGGAATCAGCTACTACAAGGCCGGTGTGCCGGCGCGGATTGCCGTCGAGAGCGCGCAGCCCGATGCGTCAATGGCGACGTTCCTCGATGCGTTGTACCTGCACGGCCTCGGCGAGTTCGCGTATCACAACAAGCTCGATCTGCGCGGGCGCATCCGCTTCCCGACTCGCCGGGATGACCAGAAAGTGATGGTGTCCGCTGCTCTGCAGCGTCGCACCCTGGTGCCGATCGGCGGCGGCAAGGATTCGCTGGTCAGCGTGGAGATCCTGAAAGCCGCAGGCGAGGATGCGACAGCGGTGTGGATCGGAAATTCGCCGCTGATCGCCGCGTGCGCCGGGCGCACCGGTCTGCCGACGCTGAACATCCGTCGCGAACTGTCGCCGCTGCTGTTCGAATACAACAAGCTCGGCGCGTACAACGGGCATATCCCGGTCACCGCGATCAACTCGGCGATCCTGGTCGCCGCGGCGGTGCTGTACGGTTTCGATGCGATCGCGTTTTCGAACGAACGCTCGGCCTCCAGTGCGACGCTCGAATACGACGGCCAGCCAATCAACCACCAGTGGAGCAAGGGCTGGGACTTCGAGCGCACGTTGCATGATCTGCTGCACGCGCGCGTCGCGGCAGAGCTCGACTACTACTCGCTGCTGCGTCCGCTGTCCGAGCTCGCCGTCGCCGAACGCTTCGCGCGCACCTCGCGCTACGACGATGTGTTCTCCAGCTGCAACCGCAACTTCCGCATCCTCGGGCCCAGACCCGCGGATCGCTGGTGCGGGCAGTGTCCGAAATGCCATTTCGTGTTTCTCGCGCTGGCATCGTTCATGCCGAAACCGCGCCTGCTGCGCATCTTCGGCCGCAACCTCCTCGACGATGCGAGCCTCGCGCCGGCGTTCGACGCGCTGATGGAATACCGCGATCACAAGCCGTTTGAGTGCGTCGGCGAAGGCATCGAGTCGCGTGCGGCGATGGCGGCGCTCAGCGCCCGCGCCGAGTGGCGCGAGGATGCTGTCGTTGCGCGCTTCGCCGACGATATCCTGCCGCAGCTCGACGCAGCCGGGCTCTCGCTTGCCGGACTGCTCGCGCCGGGCGGCGAGCATCGGATTCCTGCACGCCTGCTGGCCCTCGTCGATGCGCATCGCTGAACTCGGCGGCAAGCGCGTCGCGATCTGGGGCTATGGTCGCGAGGGCAGGGCGGCGCTGGCAGCGCTGCGGGCGCGGTTGCCGGAGTTGCCGCTGACGCTGTTCTGCAGCGAGGTCGAGGCGAGGTCGTTGCCCGAACAAGCATCGCGGCTGAAGCCGCTCCGGCCAGAAGAAATCTCGCCGCGTAGGAGCGGCGTGAGCCGCGATGCTCTTGTCGGGGTCACCACGCCCCCGGACGCAGCGATCCTGTCCTCATTCGACATTGTGATCAAATCCCCCGGCATCAGCATGTACCGGCCGGAGATTTTCGAAGCGCAGCACAACGGCACCCATTTCACCTCCGGCACTGCGCTGTGGTTCGCCGAGCACCCCGAGGCGCGGGTGATCGCGGTGACCGGGACCAAGGGCAAGAGCACGGTCAGCGCGTTGATCGCACATCTGCTGCGTGGGCTCGGCCGGCGCGTCGCGCTGGCCGGGAACATCGGCATGCCGTTGCTTGAATTGCTCGATCCGCCGCAGCTTCCCGATTGGTGGGTCGTGGAGTTGTCGAGTTTCCAGACCCGCGAAGCCGGCGCGGTCGAGGTCGGCGTGATCAACAACGTCCACGAGGAGCATCTCGACTGGCACGGCTCGCGCGAGCGTTATGCGGACGACAAGCTCGCACTCGCGACGGTCGCGCGAAGCCTGGTCGCGAACGCGTTGCAGCCGGAACTGCGCACGCGCCTGCGCGCGCATCCGCATCGGTTCGGATTCGGCGACGCCGCGGGCTGGCATGTCGCGGACGGCGCGGTCTCGCTCGCGGCCGAACGCGTATTCGATCTCGTTTCATCGCCGCTGCCGGGCCCGCACAATGCGCTGAACCTCTGCGCAGCGCTGGCCGCGATCGATGCGGCGGGCGAAGACGCACGTGCCGCGGCTGCGGCGATTGCGAGTTTCCACCCGTTGCCGCACCGCCTGCAGACACTCGGCGAGCGCGACGGCAGGACCTGGATCGACGACAGCATCGCGACAACGCCGCAGGCGACGCTCGAAGCGCTGGCGAGTTTCCGCGACGGCCTCGTCACGGTGCTGGTCGGAGGGTACGATCGCGGGCTCGACTGGCATCCGTTTGCCGAGGCGGTACATGCGACGCCGCCCCATGCGATCGTCACCATGGGCGCGAATGGTGCGCGCATCCAGGCAGACCTGCGCGCGAGCGGCGGTGCCTATCGGTTGGAGTCGACGGCGACGCTGGCCGATGCGGTGGCCATCGCGCGCGCGGTCACGCCG
>JBIODY010000354.1:0-2628 GCA_044445505.1 Lysobacterales bacterium | reverse complement strand
CGGAAGTGCCGGGGCTGAATGCCGGCAGGCCCAGCACGGCGCCCATGAGCAACGCCAGCGTCAACCGCTGGACCTGCGGCGAAAACATGCGGATTGGCTTTTGCATCGGTGCATTTTTACGCACGCACGACGGCTTGACTAGCTAATGGATGCTTAAAGAGCATATAAGCAGTACTAATCAATCTTTCGTGGACAATACATCCATGGCCAGACGCAACCTCAACGATCTCCTGTCCTTCGTCACGGTGGCGCGGGAACGCAGTTTCACCCGCGCAGCGGCGCTGCTGGGCGTGACCCAGTCCGCGCTCAGCCAGGCCATCCGCGGGCTCGAAACCCGACTCGCTATCCGCCTGCTCACGCGTACCACGCGCAGCGTTTCACCCACGGCCGCCGGCGAACGCCTGATGCAGGCGATCGGCCACCGCTTCGACGAGATCGAAACGGAATTGGATGTGCTGACGGCACTGCGCGACAAGCCGGCCGGCACGGTGCGCATCACCTGCGGCGATCACGTCTTGCGCACCACGCTGTTGCCGAAGATCACACCGTTGCTGCGCGAGTATCCCGACATCAAAGTGGAGTTCGACGTCAACTACGGATTCAGGGACATCGTGGCGGATCGTTTCGACGCGGGCGTGCGCATGGGCGACACCATCGACAAGGACATGATCGCGATACCGATCGGCTCCAAATTGCGCATGGCCGCCGTCGCCGCGCCGACCTACTTCGCCACGAACCACAAACCCAAGACACCGCACGACCTGATGGCGCACCGCTGCATCAACCTGCGCTTTCCGACGAGCGGCGGCTTGTCCGTCTGGGAGTTCGAACGCCGGCGGCATCCGTTGAACGTTCGCGTCGATGGCCAGATCGTTTTCAACACCACGCCGCCTGTCGTGACGGCCGCGCTGGCAGGCTTGGGCGTGGCCTTCCTGCCGGAAGACGAGTTCGCACCGCATATCGAGGAAGGCCGACTCGTGCGCGTGCTGGAGGACTGGTGCCCGCCGTTCCCGGGCTACTACTTGTATTACCCCAGCCGCCGCCAGCCACCGCCCGCTTTCTCGATCATTGTCGACGCATTGCGCCTCTAGGCGCCCGCAAGTCAGTTGCGGCACTGACGCTCAGCGGAGGAGCGGCGTGAGCGAAGGTTCGCCTCCTGGCCACGGTGACCAAGGCCAGAACATCTCTGATGTTGCGTTTTGTCCTGCTCTATTGCGGCGACAACGCGTTTGCGAAGGCGACGGTCGCTCGCCTGTTTGTCCATGGACGGCTCCCCCAATCCTGGACGCAAGGACGGCTCTATAGGGCCGATGACAGTGCCGGTATTTCAGGCCGGCACGATGTCGAACGCGATGCTCAGGCGCGTTTCCGTTGCAGCGGCCGAAAACGGCACGGTGCCATGCCACATCCACGATGGGAACAGGACCAGCAGGCCCGGTTCGGGGCGCACGAAATACTCCGGTCCCAGCGCGGGCTCGGTCGGCACGCCGGGCTCGCCGAACTTGAGCCAGCCTTCGCCACCGTGTGCTCCCAAGGTCGCCGGCATATCGATATAGCAAGCTGACGACAGCCAGCCCTTGCCGTGAAAGTGATTGATGTGATGGCCGCCACTGCGCAATCGCACCGACCACAGGCCATTCAGCCGCCACGCGCCGATATTGCGCCGGCGCAGCAGGTCTTCGCCGGGTCCGAGCGCCGCGAGGTAGCTTCGCACCGGCCCGTCGATCGCCTGCGTGAAGGCGCGGATGGCCGGCTCACGCGCGTGCTCCGGGCGGAGCTCGACCTGGGTTCCGTGCCGCAAGGTCTGGTTGACCGGATGTGTGCGCAGGGAATGCCGCCGCTGCAGATCGCGGCCGAGATCGGCCAGATAGGATGCGAGATCCGGCCATCCGGCCGGGGTATCCAGGGGTGCCGCGCGCACGAAGCTCGCGTAGTCGTAGAGCTCGCGATAGCGCGGATCGGCGAGCATGCGCCACGCGCTCGCGCGCAACGCAAGCGCATGGCCGTCGTGGGGATCGGTTGCGAGCAGGCGCTCGGCAACCGCGACGACGCGTTCCGGCTGGCCGGTGGCGAGCAGCGCGTCCGCTTGCGCGCCGAGTGCGTCCGGATTCCGCGGCGCGGCACGCAGGGCGCGTTCGGCGTGGTCGAGCGCGCGCAGCGGATCGATCTTCAGCGCGACCTGCGCGGCCGCCAAATGCAGACTCGCGTCGTCGCGACTCATGCGAAGGCCGGCGGCGAGCTCCGCATAGCTTTGCCCGGGATCGCCGGCGGCGCCGAGCAGGCGGCTCTTCAGGACCCGCAAGTTGACGAGCTGCGGCGCGTCACGCAGCGCAGCGTCGAGCGCCGCGGCGGCCGCAACGACGTCGCCGGTGCGCATCCACACCAGGTCGGCGAGATTCGCATGCGCCCCCGCGTGCGTCGCGTGCAGGCGCAGCACACGACGAAATTCCGCCTCGGCTTCGTCGTAGCGGTCGGATTCGAAGAGCGCGCGGCCGAGGACGAAACGCGAGCCCGCATTCTCCGCGCCCTTGGCGATCGCGCGCCGCGCCGCGAGCGCCGCGGCGTCGCTGTCGCCGGTCTGACCAAGCGCCACCGCAAGCCCGAGTTCGGCACTGCCGTCGTGCGGGG
>JBIODY010000353.1:0-2655 GCA_044445505.1 Lysobacterales bacterium | reverse complement strand
GATCTCCATCGGACCCGTCGATCGCTGTTAATCTGGGCGGATGTCCAGGCGGATTTGCGATCACGGGGAAGGGGTGTGAAAGTCCTGTTCACGCCCTACTCGGGAGGAGCGATCGCGCACGTCACGCGCCTGCTCGCGATCGCCGATGCACTGAAGGCGCGCGGTCACGACATCCTGTTCACGACCTCGACATCGAAGAAGGACTTCGTGGAGCGATCCGGCCATGCGGTCCATGGCGCAGGCCATGCGGACGTGAACCTCAACGACGAGCACGACCAGAGCCTGTCGTACTTCGCGAACAATCGCGACCTGTTCATGAGCTGGCTCGGCGACGAGATCGATGCGGCGTCCGCGTTCCGGCCCGACGTGATCGTGGGTTCGCCAAGCTTCTTCGGACCCACGGCAAGCCTGAAGCTCGGCATCCCGCAGGTCTCCGTGATCAACGCGCAGTGGCTGCCCGAATTCAAAGGCCTGCTCGGGCTCTCGCTGGCGGGTGACGGGTTGGGCCATCGGGTCGTGCGCAGCCTGGTACGGCCGCTGTTCGAGCGCAAGTTCAGTGCGAAATACCTGCCGGAGATCCGTGCGTTCTACCGACGCCTCGGCATTGCCGAGCGCCCGCGCGATCGCGCGGACCTGAACCGTCGCACGGCGGTACTGGTGCCGAGTGTCGCCGCGTTCGAGCCGACCGGCCGCTCCGCGCGCCAGGACCTGCACTTCGTCGGGCCGCTGTTCTGGTCCGGCTTCGAGCGCGCCCGCTTCGAACCCGCCGAACTCTTCGCCGATCCGTCGAAGCCGTTCGCCTACGTCTCGCTCGGCGGATCGATCTACCGCCGGCAGAGCTACCTCGATCTGGTCGACGCCATCGCGCTGCGCACCGGCTGGAACACGCTGCTCACGCTCGGTCCGAATTTCCCGCGCGAAGACTTTCCGGCCGATCGCGACAACTTCGTGATCCAGTCGCAGACGCCCGGACTCAAGGCCTGCATGCACGCCGACATCGTCGTCGGCACCGGCAGCCATGGCACCGCGATGCAGGCCCTGTGGCATGGCAAGCCGGTCGTCGCGATTCCGCACAACATCGACCAGGCGACGATCGCCTCGCGGCTGGTCGAACTCGGTCTCGGCCTCAACCTGAACCCGATCGGCCTGCGCGATTTCTCCGACCGGCAGCGCTATTTCGACAAGGCGGTATCGATCCCGTGGCGCGACGTGTTCGATCGAACCGCCGGCGCGCTCGGCGACAGCGCGCTGCGCAAACGCGCAGGTGATTTCTCGGCAACGCTGCGGGCCGTCGGCGATCCGCCCACGATCGCCGCGGATCTGGTCGAGCACTACGCCATGCGCCGGTCGGGATCGGATCGCGTGCAGTGACGCCCGGACCCGCTGTCGGCAACCGTCGCAATGACCGCAGCCACGCTGATCGGCTTGCCGCCGGCCTGTTCGATACCCCAGCTGCGTATCACAGGGCGCGGTCGCGAACGTTCGATCTCGCCGCCGCTGCGGAACATCACGCGCATCGTGCGTACTACTTCTCCCACCGGTAGTTGACCCCCGCCCGGTTCCCCGTCGTCGCATTCTGCGCCTCGAAGTTCCAGCGCCTGCTGAAAAGGTAGCGCAGGGTGATGACTTCGCCGGGCGTGAACAGGCCGACGCCGTAGCTGAGGTACAGTTTTGGAGAAAGATACTTTCCGACCGTGAACGCGGAGCCGCCGAGCGCGCCGTTGTCGGCGACGCCGACATCGAGGCCGGTGCGCGCGCCGATGCCCTTGGCGAGCAGGTCGCCGGTCGCGCTGCCGAGCGCGCGTGCGGCGCTGCCGAGCATGTCGCCTTCGCCGCTCTTGAGACCGGACAGCGGCTTGCCGGTGACCAGATAGGACAGCGCTTCGGACTGTTCCATGACCGGGTCGGAAAATACCGTCAGGACCGGAACCAGCGCGGTGCCGCGGATCTGCAGACCGGACGTGATCGTGTCGTTGCCCTGGCCGCCCGATGCGCCGAGGATCTTGCGCACTGCGCGGATGTCGAGACCCGGATTGTCGAGCGCGGTGCCGGCGAACAGCAGGCGGCCGGATTCGATTTTCAGGTTCTGTCCGTAGGCCTTGTAGGTGCCGCCGACATTCAGCGTGCCGGTGCCGGTGGCAAGCCGGCCGGGACGCTGGTCGACGCGCAGTTGGCCGGCGATGCTGCCGTCGAGGCCGAGGCCGGCGAGCTTGACCTCGTCGCCGAGCTTGACATCGACCGCGACGATCACCGGCAATGCCTTGCTCGGTGCCGGTTGCTCGGCGTCGACGACGATTACGTCCGGCGAGCGCTTGTTGACGCCACCGCCGGGGAGCTTGGCGAGGTCGACGTCGGCTTTCGGTATCGCGACGCTGCCGCCGACGCGCAGGTTCTCCGCACTGCGTTCGATGGTGAGATCCGGCGAAATCACCACGCGCGCGGCCGGAATATCCGCGGCGAGGAAATTCTCGCCCTTGATGCTCGCCTTCAGCGGCGCCGTCGCGCCGACGCCGCCAGCGCCCGAGAGCGTCAGCGTGCCGTCGCCGGACTTCAGCGTGCCTTGCAGCGCGAAATGTTCGGCGTCGGTCGCGCGCACGGTGATGTCGCCGTCGTGCAGCTTGAGTCCGGCGGACGGCACTTCGGTCGCGAATTCCT
>JBIODY010000352.1:0-2669 GCA_044445505.1 Lysobacterales bacterium | reverse complement strand
CGGCAGGATGCCCGGTTCTGCAAAATAACCAAGGAGACTGTATGAAACCGACCCGCCAGCTGCACGACCTCGGTCAGAGCCTGTGGCTCGACAACATCACGCGCCAGATCCTCGACAATGGCGTGCTCGGCCGCTACATCGAGGATTTCTCGATCACCGGGCTGACCTCGAATCCGACCATCTTCGACGATGCGATCGGCAGCGGCGATGCCTACGACGCCGGTATCCGCGAGAAGACGCGCAGCGGAAAATCCGGCGAGAGTCTGTTCATCGAACTCGCGCTCGAGGACCTGCGCCGTGCAGCCGACCTGTTCAAGCCGGCGCACGACAGCACCGCCGGCGTCGACGGCTGGGTCTCGATGGAAGTTTCGCCGCTGCTCGCCGACGAGACCCGGGGAACCATCGAAGCGGCCGCGGCGATTCACGCCCAGGCCGAGCGCGAAAACCTGTTCGTCAAGATTCCGGGTACGCCGGCCGGCATTCCGGCGATCGAGGAATCGATCTTCGCCGGCGTGCCGATCAACGTGACCTTGCTGTTTTCGCGCGAGCAGTATCTCGCTGCCGCCGAGGCGTACCTGCGCGGCATCGAGCGGCGCATTGCGGCGAAGCTCGAGCCGAAGGTCCCCTCGGTTGCCTCGCTGTTCGTCAGCCGCTGGGACGTCGCGGTCAAGGACAAGGTGCCCGGCGCGCTGCGCAACAAGCTCGGCATCGCGATCGCGCAGCGCACCTATCGCGCGTACCGCGAACTGCTCGCCTCGCCGCGCTGGCGCAAGCTCGCGACGGCCGGCGCGTCGCCGCAGCGCCTGCTCTGGGCCAGCACCGGAACCAAGGACCCGAACGCGTCGGACACGCTCTATGTCGAGGCGCTCGCGGCGCCGGACACGATCAACACGATACCGGAAAAGACCCTGAAGGCGTTCGCCGACCATGGCGAATTGCGCGGTGCGATGGCCATCGACGGTGGCGATGCCGAAGCGATGTTGATCCAGTTCGCGAAAGCCGGCATCGATATAGATGCACTCGCCGCGAAACTGCAGAGCGACGGCGCGGCCGCGTTCGTGAAGTCCTGGGGTGAGCTGCTGCAGCGCATTGCCGACAAGAGCGCCGCGCTGGCCGCGACGAACGAGGAATGAGCTCGATATGGCGAACCATGGAAATCCCGCGACCGACCGGCCGCTGACCGAACTTCCGGAGTGGCGCGCGCTGCAGGCGCATTGCGCGGCGATGCAGCAGCGCCACCTGCGCGAGCTGTTCGCCGCGGATCCGGGCCGCGGCGAACGTCTGGCCGCCGAGGCCGCCGGTCTCTACCTCGATTATTCCAAACAGCGCGTCGACGACGAAACGCTGCGCCTGCTGCGCAATCTTGCGGGTGCGCGCGGCCTCGTCGAACGCCGTGCGGCGATGTTCCGCGGCGACAGGATCAACACGACCGAGGATCGGGCGGTACTGCATGTCGCGTTGCGCGCCCAGCGCGACGCGCGCATCGAGGTCGATGGCCGGAACGTCGTGCCGGAGGTATACGCGGTGCTCGATCGCATGGCCGCATTCAGCGAACGCGTGCGCAGCGGCGAATGGCTCGGGCACACCGGCAAGCGCATCCGCAACGTCATCAGCATCGGCATCGGCGGCTCGGATCTGGGGCCGGTCATGGCGTACGAGGCGCTGCGCCATTACGCCGATCCGGCGCTGACATCGCGCTTCGTCTCTAATGTGGACGGCACCGATTTCGTCGAGGCGACGCGCGGTCTCGACGCGGCCGAGACGCTGTTCATCATCTGCTCGAAGACGTTCACGACGCTGGAAACCCTGACCAACGCACGCGCGGCGCGCGCCTGGGCGCTCGCCGGGCTCGGCGGCGACGAGAAGGCGATCGCGAAGCACTTCGTCGCGGTGTCGACCAATGCCGAGGAAGTGCGGAAGTTCGGCATCGATACCACGAACATGTTCGGCTTCTGGGACTGGGTCGGTGGCCGCTATTCGATGGACTCGGCGATCGGCCTGTCGACGATGATCGCGATCGGCGCCGACAATTTCCGCGCCATGCTGACCGGCTTCCATGCGATGGACGAGCATTTCAGGAACACGCCATTCGAGCGCAACCTGCCGGTACTGCACGGGCTGATCGCGATCTGGAACGCGAACTTTCTCGATTGCTCGACCGTCGCGGTGCTGCCCTACGAGCAATTCCTGAAGCGCTTCCCGGCTTATCTGCAGCAGCTCACGATGGAGAGCAACGGCAAGCACACGACGCTGGAAGGCGTGCGAGTGGACTATCAAACCTGTCCGATCTACTGGGGCGAGCCCGGCACCAACGGCCAGCACTCGTTCTATCAGTTGATCCATCAGGGCACGCGCATCGTGCCATGCGACTTCATCGGCTTTTGCCAGGCGCTGGATCCGCTACTCGATGCGCAAGGCCGCGAGCAGCACGATCTGTTGATTGCGAACCTGCTCGCGCAGAGCGAGGCGCTCGCGTTCGGCAAGACCGCGGCCGAGGTGAAGGCGGAAGGCACGCCGGATGCGCTGGTGCCGCACCGTACCTTCGAGGGCAACCGGCCCAGCCATACGATCCTCGCCGAACGATTGACCCCGGCCACGCTCGGCGCGCTGATCGCGTTGTACGAGCACAGCGTGTTCGTGCAGGGCACGATCTGGAACATCGACTCGTT
>JBIODY010000351.1:0-2682 GCA_044445505.1 Lysobacterales bacterium | reverse complement strand
CGTCGTCGCCGCTCTTGATCCAGAAACTCAAGGTTCCCTTCAGCGCGAATTCCTGCAGCGGACCCAGTGTGGAATCGAGCCGCAACAACTTGTCCGGCAACGCCATGATCACGCGGCCATGTTCCGCGCTGCCATCCTTCCAGCGCTCGCAGAAGCAGCCACCGGCTTCGGGTTTCAGGCTGAGGTTCGCGGCCTTGCCGGACCAGGTGTGCTCGCTGCTCCACCAGTGCTGCGGCTGCACGATCGCCGCCCAGGCCTTCGCCGGCGTCGCTGTGATGGGCTCGGAGAACGTGACGAGGAAGCTGTCGGCAGCCGACTGCTTGACCTCGGCCGAGGCCGTTATCGAACAAAGGAGCAGCGCCACGGCCATGAAACGCAAGCTGTTCATTGACACGTCCGCGTGCGTGACAGGAAACGCAAACCGCAAGGTTCCGGGGGTTCGTCGTCGCGGCGAAAGCCGGGACCAGTGTCTTCGCCGCTCATCGAGACGACCCCAACCTTGGCGGACAGGCCCATCGCCTGGCGCGTGGCAAACGCTCTGCGCAGGTGGTTTGGCGCTGTGGCCAGTCGCTCGTGCGCTCGCCCCGTTGAATGTGAAGCTCATCCGCTATACATCTCCATCCTTCGCCCAGCCCTCGCCGCTGCCACGATTGAAGACGGCATCCGTCGCCAGCACCTCACCCGCCGCAATCGACGCCTGCTGCGCAAGTTCCGCATAGATCGGGCGGAAATCCGGCCGCGTCGCGTCGATCAGCTGCTCGAAGCTGTCGATCACGAAATAGGTTTTCTGGTAGGTGTCGATGCGGTAGCGCGTCTGCATGATGCGCTTGAGGTCGAAGCCGATCCGGTTCGGCGCCGGCGATTCGAGGCAGTGGATCGACTCGCCTTTCGACGACACGATGCCGGAGCCGTAGATGCACAGGTTTCCACCCTGGCGGATCAGACCGAACTCGACCGTGTACCAGTACAGGCGGGTGAGATTGACCAGCGCCTCGGGCCCGATGCCGTGCGCCTTGACGCCGCCCTTGCCGTACGCCTGCATGTAGTCGGCGAAGACCGGATTGAGCAGCAGCGGCACGTGGCCGAACAGGTCGTGGAACAGGTCCGGCTCCGCGATGTAGTCGATCTGCTCGGGCTTGCGTATCCACCAGGTGACCGGGAAGCGGCGGTTCGCGAGGTGGTCGAAGAAGGTCAGCTCGGGCAGCAGGCCCTCGACGCCGATCAGTTTCCAGCCGGTCGTTTTTGCGAGCACCTGGTTGAGTTCGTCGAATCGCGGGATCGCGTCCGGGGTCATGCCGAAGCGCTGCTGGTTGTCGATGAACTCGGCACAGGCGCGGCCGTTGAGGACTTCACGCTGGCGCTCGAACAAGGTCGCCCAGGTGCGGTGGTCGGTGTGCGAATAGCTCGCCCACGGCTGCTCGACGACCGCGGTCGTGTATACCGGCACGTAGCCCTTGTCGGTCTGCTGGTGTTCGACGCGGCGCGGTTCGGAAGAAGTCATGGCGGTTTCCAGGTGCTGCCCGACGACAGCTTAGCGCGCTTCGTGCGCGGGGTCCGCCGCCGCCGGCTCAGTGCAACGTCGGCCGGTTCGGATCGGCATGGCCGTCGCGGCGCCGGAATTCGATCACGTGGCCGTCGTCGCGGTCCTGCACGGAGCGGTGCCACAGCACCGGCACTTCCTGCGCAGGCGGCGGTTCCAGTTCCTCGTCGGTCGCGGACGCGGCGGCTTCCTCGTCCTCCCAGCTGTAGCGTTTGCGCGGCGGCAACGGGTCGCGTGCACGCAACAGCAACGCGGCGAGCACGCCGGCGATCGCGCCGGCGAGGTGGTATTCGAAACTCACGTGCTGCTCGTGCGGCAACACGCTGAGCAGCATGCCGCCGTACAGGAAGAACACGACCAGCGACGTGACCACGGCGAGGCGGTCACGGCGGATCAGGCCGATCACGAACAGGAAGAACATCAGGCCGTGCGCGATGCCGCTCGCACCGACGTGCGTCGAATCGCGCGCGAACAGCCACACGCCGAGTCCGGACAGGATCCAGATCAGCGGCAGTGCGAGGCGCGCGGCGCGCGGGTAGCAATACAGGGTCAGCGTCGCCAGCAGGCCGAGCGGCAACGTGTTCGACATCAGGTGTTCAAACGAGGCATGTGCGAACGGCGCAGTCAGCACGCCGACCAGCCCGCGCAGATGACGTGGCCGGATGCCGAGGTCGTCGATCGACCAGCCGAGCAACCAGGTCGCCAGCCATGCGATCCACACGCCGGCCAGCAAGGCGGCGGCGCCGAGCACGGCGTAACGCAATCGGGCGCGATCGCGCGCGACGCTGCCGATGGTCGGTTCAGGAACAGGGCGCGCCATATCCATGCCCGCAAACGTGGGGGGCGGCGGGCGCACGCGCAAGGGTCCGTGGGGCCTGGCGGGAACGGGCGTCCGTCGCAGTGCGGGCGGCGCGCGGTGGCGCCGCAGCAAGCGCTTGCGTGCTGCCGCGACGGTGAATCCGGACATTTGCGCATCCAATCAATAGAATGAGCGCTCAATCGATGTCCGCGCAGGGCGATCCAGGGCCCGCCCTGCGACGCGTTTCCGGTCCCACCGGCTTTGCAAGGTCCAGCCGCGGCCGCATGCATTTCGATATCGCCACCGCCATGACGATCACCTCGCTGCTGACGTTCTGCGTCGG
>JBIODY010000350.1:0-2688 GCA_044445505.1 Lysobacterales bacterium | reverse complement strand
CTTCCTGCCGTCCGCGCTCGCGGTCGCGTTTTCGGGCCTGCTGCTGCTCGTGCAGGCGGCGCTGGTGTTCGGCATCTTCGGCAGCGCCGCGGTCTACATCGAGAAATCCGCCGGCGATCTGTGGATCGGCCACCCTGGCACACAGAGCATCGAACTCGGCCGGCCGATTCCGCAGCAGGCCGAGATCGATGCGCTGATGGATCCGGACGTGCTGCGCGTCGAGCCATTCAGCTGGAGCGACGGCGACTGGCGCGGACCGGCCGACAAGGGCGGCGTGTCGGTGTTCGTCTCCGGCATCGACACGCACCCCGACGCGATGCTGTTCGCCGACGTGCTGGATCCCGCGTTGCGCTCGAAACTCGATGAACCCGATGGGGTGATCGTCGATCGGGCGGATCTGGCCAAGCTCGGCCTCGGCATCGGCGGCCAGGCGGTCATCAACGGCCATCGCGTGCGCATCGTCGGTGTCGCCAATGGCCTGCGTGCGCTCGGCGGGGTCAACATCGTGACCTCGCTCGGCACCGCGCGCCGGCTCGACAACGGCGACAGCGGCGGCGAGGTCGCCTACTACGTGGTCAAGCTGCGCAACCCGGACCGCGCCGACGCGGTGCGCGCGCGCCTGCAGCCGAAAGGCACGGCGCGCCGCTTCGAGGTCTGGACCAAGGCTGCGTTTGCGCGCCGCGCGGTGACTTACTGGATGTTCGAGACCGGCGCCGGCATCGGCGTGCTGTTTCTCGCGATCGTCGTGCTGGTGGTCGGCGCGGTGATCACCAGCCAGACCCTGATGGGCGCGGTTGCGGGTTCGATCCGCGAATATGCGACCCTGCACGCGCTCGGCGTCGGCTTCGCCGCGCTGCGCCGAGTGGTCCTCACGCAGGCGGCGTGGGTCGGCGCATTCGGTCTCGGCGTCGGCGGTATCGTAACCGCACTGGTCGTGCTGCTTGCGCAGCGCCGCGACGTGCCGGTGCAACTCGACCTCACGACGGTCGCGCTGTGCGCCGCGCTGGTCATGAGCATCGCGCTGGTTTCCGGCCTGATGGCGGTGCGCACGCTGCGCGATGCCGATCCCGCGCTGCTGTTGCGGTGAGCGGATGAGCGCCACGCTGATCGCCGATTCGCTCGACAAATCGTTCGTCAGCGGCTCGGTGCGCACCGATGTATTGCGCGGACTCTCCGTCGAGATCCATGGCGGCGAACTGACCTTGGTGTCGGGGCCTTCCGGTTGCGGCAAGAGCACGTTGCTCGCGATCCTGTCCGGGCTGCTGCGGCCGGACCGTGGCCGCGCGCTTGCGCTCGGCCAGGAGCTTCGGTTGCTGAAGGCGGATGAACTCGAACGTTTCCGCCTGCAGCACACCGGGTTCGTGTTCCAGGGTTTCAACCTGTTTCCGGCGCTGACCGCGCTCGAACAGGTCGCGTTGCCGCTCGGCTATCTCGGCGTGGGCAACGAAGCGGCGCTCGCCCGTGCGCGGACCGCGCTCGAGGAAGTAGGCCTGGCCAGCCGCATGCAGTTGAAACCCGCGGAGCTGTCCGGCGGCGAGAAGCAGCGCGTCGCGATCGCACGCGCGCTGGCCAAGGAGCCGCAGCTGCTGTTCGCCGACGAACCGACCAGCGCATTGGACGCGGCGAACGGACAGATCGTGATCGGCACCCTGCACCGGATCGCGCACGCGCACGGCGCGACGGTGCTCTGCGTCAGCCACGACCAGCGCCTGGTCACGCATGCCGATCGCGTATTGGCGATGGAGGATGGCAAGATACTCTCGGATCGCCGCTTGCGCTCCATGCCCCCTGAGGAAAGCCTGCGATGAGCGTCATGTGCGTACGAGGACTCCCGCTTGCGATGCTGGCGCTCGCCGGACTGCTCGGCGCGTGTTCGGATGCCAGCCAGCACGGCGCTGCGGCGACCCCGGCCACGGCGAGTCCGTATCTGGCCATGGCGCGCGGCCAGGTCGATGTCGAAGGCGGCTTGGTGCGCGTCGTGGCGCCACGCGATGGACGCATCGACAAGGTCGATGTCGAGGATGGCGACAGCGTGAAGCAGGGCGACGTGCTCGCATTGCTCGATCAGCGCGCGGCGCAGGTTGGCGTCGGTATCGCCGACGCGACCCTGGATCAGGCCGGGGCGCAGGTTCGCGTGCTCAAGGCACGCCTGCCGCAGGCGCAATTGCAGGCGCAACGCGTCGGCGAGGCCGCCGGCGCCGGTGCGGCGAGCGGGCAATCGGCGGACGACGCGCGCGCCGCGCTGGCGGTGCTCGATGCCGAGATCGGCGCGGCCGCGGCCGCGGTCAAGGTCGCGCGCGCGCATCTGGACGAGGCACAGGTCGAACTCGACGCGCGCACGATCAAGGCGCCGGTCGCGGGCCGCGTCGTGCGCCGTTCGGTGCACGATGGCGACATGGTCTCGGCGCAATCGGCGACCGAACTGTTCCAGTTGCTGCCGGATCGTCCGCGCATCGTGCGCGCGGAGCTCAACGAGGCCTATGTCGACCGGATCAAGCCGGGCATGCAGGCCGAGGTCGTGCGCGACACCGACCAGGGCAAGACCTGGCCGGCGCGCGTGCTGCGCATTGGCGAGGTGTTCGGCCCGAGCCGGCTGACCGACGATCCGGTCGAGCGCGCCGGTGCGCACGATGTCGAGTGCGTGCTGGCCCTCGACGGGGCGGACCTGCGCATCGGCCAGCGAGTGCT
>JBIODY010000349.1:0-2690 GCA_044445505.1 Lysobacterales bacterium | reverse complement strand
TGCGCCAAATCCAGGGTGTGCTCCAGCGCCTCGACACGATGCGCGACTCGAACCGACCAGACCAGCGCACACGTCTCCTGTATGCGCGCGCGTCGCTGATGGCCGGTGAGCAGGATCAGGCGCTCGGCAACCGCGCCGAGGCGCGCGACTACTGGCAGCGCACCGTCGAATTCCTGCGTGCGGACCCGGGCAGTAGCGACCCGTCCGCACAAGCTGTCCTCGCAACCGCATTGTTCGCGCTCGATCGGGTCGACGAGGCTTCGCCGATCCGCGCACGCCTCGACGCGCTCGGCTACCGCGATCCCGGGTTCGTTCGTGCGGTCAGCCAACGCCCCGTTCCACAAAAAACAGGGGCAGAAACGGTGTCGGACACGCACGGCGCAGACTAGCAAGGGGACCGGACCTTGCGTCCGGCATTTCATTCGTCAGGGAGTGGCCATGGCCAGCATCGATATCAAGGTAGCCGTAATACCGAAGGGCCCGTCGTCCAACGACGGCGTGAACTTCACATTCCCGTACCCGAACCCGTATGTGGACGCGCAAGGCAACATCACGGTCCCTGCGAACGAACAACCTGTCCTCCAGTTCCACGTGGTACCGGCGCCGCCCGTTCCACCAGACGGCCCCCCGACGATCTCGTGGAAGAACCCGCCTTGCGTCGGCACCTTCGACGTCAGCTTTTTGCTCGGCGCTGGCACCACCGGCGAGGATGCGCTGTGGATCTGGGACGCCACGCAACCCAAACCCACGAGCAACCAGCACCCGGCGATGTTTTCAGGTCCGGCCATGGGTCCGAATTCCAAGATGCTCGCGACCACTGATGCCAACACGGCGCCGGCCGACTACAACTACTGTCTCAAAGTCGGCGTTGCGATTGTGGGGCAAAAACCGTTGGTGTTTACGCTTGATCCACGCATCATCAACCGCGGCAGAAACTTCAACAGACCCATCTTCTTGATTGTCGTGGGCGTCTTGCTGGTCGTCGCTGCGTTTATTGCTGTACGGGCGCTGTGAGGCTAGCGCTCGGTCGAGCGGGCGCGAGATGGTGATGGACGTGCGAATGCCTCCGGTGCAGCCGCTGGTGATCGGCGTCACCAGCCATCGCAATCTCGTCCCCCGCGAGAGCGGCGAGATTCGTCGGGGCGTCCGCGAATTCCTCGAACGCCTGCACGGCGAATTTCCGCAGTTGCCGTTGACCGTGGTCTCGGCGCTGGCCGCCGGCGGCGATCAGCTGGTCGCTGAAGAGGCACTTGCCCTCGGCGCGCGCCTGATCGCGCCGCTGCCTCTTCCGCGCGCGGTCTATGTCCGCGACTTCGCCGATCCGCGCGATCGCGAGCGCTTCGAAACCCTGTGCCGGGATGCAGTCGTGCTCGAGCCGGCCAGCGTCGATGACGACGTGCTCGACGGCGCGGCAAATGACGTGCGCACGCGCGACTGGCACTACGCGCAGACCGGGGTCTACATCGCGAGTCACTGCCATCTCCTGCTCGCGTTGTGGGACGGCAAGGCGTCCAGCCTGCCGGGCGGCACCGCGCAGGTCGTCGGTTACTACCTCAGCGGTCGCCCGCCTGCGCTGGTCGAACGCCGGCGTGCGATGTGCCGCCAGGACCAGCTGGACGACAACAACGAGCGGCTCGCGTATCACATCGTGTGTTCGCGTGACGAAGCGGGCGGAACGCCAGAGCCGCCGCTCGCGCCGCTGCAGACGCTCTGGCGCATCGGCGAGGAGCGCAGCGACGGCACGCAGCCGATGCCGGCCGAGGGCCGTGCGATGTTCCGGCGCATCGAGGGGTTCGATCTCGACTGCGCAAAATACGCAACCCGGATCGAAGCGGCGGCGCCCGATGTGTCGCGGGGACCGGCGGACACCGCCAACGAGACCCGGCGTTCGCCGATCGAACGCAGTTTCGCCGCCGCCGACTGGCTCGCCCTGCACTACCAGCTGCGCGTGCAGTTCGCGATGCGCGCGATGTACACGCTGGCCGCCCTGATGGGCATCGCATTCGTATTCTACGACGAGCTGTCGCAGGCCTACATGATCTTCGTGTTCCTGTTCCTGTTCGTGCTCGGCTTCTCGCTCGACCAGGTCGCGGCGCGCCGCGACTGGCATCGCAAGTACCTGGATTATCGCGCGCTCGCCGAAGGGCTGCGCGTGCAGGCGTACTGGCGTCGCGCCGGGCTGTCGATGACCGGCGACGCCGAATTCGCGCACGACAACTTCCTGCAGAAGCAGGATGTGGACCTGGGCTGGATCCGCAACGTCATGCGCTCCGCCGGCCTCGGTGCAGCGGCGAGCAAGGCTGCGCAGCGCGTCGAACTCGCCGGCGTCATCGCCGAATGGGTCGGAGAATCCGCCAAGGCCGGGCAGCTGTACTACTACGAACGGCGCCTCGCCGAGCGCACGCGACACCACAGCCTGACCCGCCGCATCGGCGCGCTCAGCCTGTACACCAGTATCGGCATCAGCGTGTTCCTTGCCCTGTTCGTGTTCGACCTCGATCACGATGTGCGGAACGTGCTGGTCTCGATCATGGCCGCGTTGTCGATCATTGCGGCGGTGCGCGAGGCCTATGCGTACCGCAAGGCCGACAAGGAGCTGATCAAGCAATACCGCTTCATGCGGCGCATCTTTGCGAACGCGCGCGCAGCACTCGACCGCACGCATGATGCCGCCGCACAACGCGAGATCC
>JBIODY010000348.1:0-2698 GCA_044445505.1 Lysobacterales bacterium | reverse complement strand
GCGCAGTCGCGATGAAACGTCATCTGCGCGAGCATCGGCCGCGCCAGCCAGCCGGGCTTGTTGGTCACGATGCCCCAGGCGATATCCCGCGCGGCGAACGCGTCCAGCACCTCGGCCATGCCATCGTAGAGGCGCGTGTGCACGACCATCTTGACCGAATAGATATCCAGAAAACGCGCCAGCCACTGGTCGATCATCGCGTCGTCCGCGCCGGGCAGGCCCTTGCGCAGCATCGTGCGGCCTCCGGCCGAAACGACCTTGCGCACCTCGTCCGCGTCCGGCGGCGGCGCACCGAGCTCGGTACACAAGGCCTCGACGGCTGCGACCAGGTCCGGCGCGGAATCTACCAAGGTGCCGTCGAGATCGAACAACACCGCGCGCGGCGGCAGGGCAATGCTCATGCCGGCTTCGACGCGCAAGCGAGATAGTTGACCGCGACGCTGCCGCTCAGCCAGGCCTTGCGCGTCAGCGGGTTGTAAGCGATGCCGGAAAGATCTTCGAGCACAAGGCCGGCCTTGCGCAGGTCGCTCGCGATCTCGCTGGGTTTCAGGAACTGCGCATAGTGATGCGTGCCGCGCGGCAGCAGGCGCAGCAGATGCTCGGCGCCGAGAATCGCTGCGCCGAACGCGAACGGTGTGCGATTGAGCGTCGACAGGAACAGTTTCCCGCCCGGTTTCAGCAAGCTCGCGCAGGCGCGGATCACACTGGCCGGATCCGGCACGTGTTCGAGCATTTCCATGCAGGTGACGACATCGAACACGTCCGGCATCTCCGCGGCCAGCGTTTCGGCACTGACCTCGCGATAGTCGACGCTGAGCCCGCTCTCGTGCAGATGCAGTCGCGCGACGTCGAGCACGGCCGGCGCGAGATCGATCGCGGTGACTTCCGCGCCGGCGCGAGCCAACGCCTCACTGAGCAAGCCGCCGCCGCAACCGACATCGAGTGCGTGCATACCTTTCAGGGCGCGACGATCGGCGATATAGCCGAGGCGCACCGGATTGAGGTCGTGCAGCGGGCGCGACTCGCCGTCCGGATCCCACCAACGCGCGGCGAGACGGTCGAACTTGGCGGTTTCGGCAGGATTGACGTTTACGGTTGACATGGCTCAGTCACGAAGAAGCAATCCGCTCGCGCCAGCGCCGCGCTTTTTCACGCAGCTCCGCCACATCGAGATCGACCAGCACGCGTTCGCGCAGCTTGCGTTGCCCGGCGATCCAGACGTCGCTGACCTGGTGGCGGCTCGCGGCGTAGACGAGCTGCGAGATCACGTTGTACATCGGCTGGGTCTCGATGGCGTCGAGCCGGATTGCGCTGAGATCGGCCTGCTTGCCGGCCTCGATCGAGCCGATGCGCATCTCCCAGCCGAGCGCCCTGGCGCCGTTCAGGGTCGCCGCACGCAGCGTGCTCGCGGCATCCAGCGCGCCGGCGTCGTTCGCGACGGTCTTCGCGAGCAGCGCCGCGGTGCGCATCTCGCCGAACATGTCGAGGTCGTTGTTGCTGGCGCAACCGTCGGTGCCGAGCGCGAGGTTGACGCCGGCACGGCGCAGCTGTTCGGCCGGACACAAACCCGAGGCGAGTTTCAGGTTCGATTCCGCACAGTGCACGACCGACACGCCGGCCTCGGCGCAGGCGGCGATCTCGGCGTCGGTCAGCTGGGTCATGTGCACCGCGATCAGGTGATCGTTGACCAGGCCGAGCGCCTGCATGCGCGCAAACGGGCGCGCGCCGCGTTCGCGCTTCGCCTCCTCGACCTCATGCGCGGTCTCGTGCAGGTGCAGGTGCACCGGCAGCTCCAGCTGGTCGGACAGCAGGCGAATGCGCTCGAAGCTCTCGTCGGAAACCGTGTACGGCGCGTGCGGCGCAAAGCTGGTGCCGAGCAGCGGCTCGTCGCGGAACTCGTCATGGACCGCCAGGCCCTTGTCGAAATACTCGTCGCGGGTCGCCGCCCACGCGCTCGGGAATTCGATGACCGGCAGGCCGACCATCGCGCGAAAGCCGAGCCGGCGATAGGTCGCGGCCTGGATATCCGGGAAGAAATAGTTCTCGTTGCAGCAGGTCGTGCCACCGCGCAGCATCTCGGCAACTGCGAGTTCGACGCCATCGCGCACGAACTCCGGCCCCATGACCTTCGCCTCGGCCGGCCAGATGTATTCCTGCAACCAGCGCAGCAGCGGCAGGTCGTCGGCGAGCCCGCGCATCAGGGTCATCGGGTTGTGCGTATGCGCATTGACCAGGCCCGGAATCAACGCGTGTTCCGGCAGTTCCGCGTGTTCGCGCGGCGCGTAACACGCGCGTGCCTCGGCGACCGGCAACACGGCGACGATGCGCTCGCCATCGATCGCCACTGCGTGATGTTCGAGCACGATGCCGTGCGGCTCGACGGGAACCAGCCAGCGCGGTTCGATCAGAAGGTCGATGGGAAGCAGCGAGTCGGCCATTTGCTCGTCATTCCGGCGCAGGCCGGAATCCATTTGCGTTTAAGGCAGATCAACATGGACCCCGGCCTTCGCCAGGGTGATTGATTCGCGACGAAATCCGCGCAGCGGGTTTCTGCGAATCAATCATTTCACGCGCGAAATGTATTCGCCCGAGCGCGTATCGACCTTGATCTTCTCGCCCTGACCGACGAACAACGGCACGCGCACGACGGCGCCAGTCTCCAGCTTGGCCGGCTTGCCGCCGCCGCCCGAGGTGTCGC
>JBIODY010000347.1:0-2706 GCA_044445505.1 Lysobacterales bacterium | reverse complement strand
GTGCATTCGGTCGCGCCGCGGCGAGCTACGCAACGCACGCGGTGCTGCAAGCGGAGGTCGCTGCGCGGCTGCGCGAGCGGCTCGACGAGGATGCGGAGTTCGCGCCGGCGCGGGTGCTGGATGTCGGCAGCGGACCCGGCGCCGGCAGCATGGCGTTGCGGGCACGCTATCCGCACGCCGAGGTGATCGCGCTGGATATCGCCCTGCCGATGCTGAAAAGGGGGTCGGAGTACATTTCCGCTGAGGCCCGGGCGCAGTCGGCCGCGCAACCGTTCGGAAAATGTACTCCGACCCCCTTTTTGCCCTTTTTGGTCTGCGCCGACGCGCAGGCTTTGCCGCTCGCCGATGCGAGTATTGATCTGGTCCACTCGAACCTGTGCCTGCAATGGTGCGAAGACCCCGGCCTCGCGCTGGCCGAGTTCCGCCGCGTGTTGCGTCCGGGCGGCAGGCTGCTGTTCAGCACGTTCGGTCCCGACACCCTGAAGGAGCTGCGCGCGGCGTTCGCGCAGGTCGACAGCGCGCCGCACGTGAGCCGCTTCGTCGACATGCACGATATCGGCGATGCGCTGCTGGTGAGCGGGTTCCGCGACCCGGTGCTGGAGCGCGACGACTTTACCTTGACCTACGCCGACGCGCGCGACCTGATGCATGAACTGCGCGCGCTCGGCGCGACCAATGCGGACGCGCAACGGCCACGCACGCTGACCGGCAAGACGCGCCTGCAACGCGTGATTGCAGCCTACGAGCCGTTCCGCCGCGACGGTGTGTTGCCGGCAACCTACGAAGTCGTCTATGCGCAGGCGCTCGCACCCGAGCCCGGCCAACCGCGCCGCAGTGGCGGAGCCGATATCGCAAGCTTCCCGGTCGAACGCCTGCGCGGCAGCCGGCGGCGCGGATGATCGCGCCGGCGCAACGCAAGGCCTTCGTCGCGATCCTGCTCGCGCTCGCGTCGGCGCTGTTCTTCACCGCGACCTATGTGCTGAACCGCGCGATGGCCGACGCCGGCGGACACTGGGCCTGGTCGGCGTCGCTGCGCTATCTGCTGACCCTGCCGATGCTTGCGCTGGTGCTGCCGTGGCAGGGCGGCTTCGCGCCGGTGTGGTGTGCGCTGCGCGCGCATCCGTGGATCTGGCTGGCGTGGAGCGGGATCGGCTTCACCCTGTTCTGCGTATGCCTGACCTGGGCCGCGGCGTTCGCGCCGGCGTGGCTGGTCGCCGGCACGTTCCAGATCACCGTGATCGCCGGCATGCTGCTGGCGCCGTTCCTGTACCATGATCAGCGTGCGCGTCTGCCGCGGCGCGCGCTTTTTCTTGGCGTGGTGATCGTCGCCGGAGTCGCGATCATGCAGGCCGGACATTTCCACGGCGCACTCGATCGCGATGCCTGGCTCGCGCTCGCCAGCGTGACCGTCGCCGCGTTCCTGTATCCGCTCGGCAACCGCGCGATCCTGCTGCATCTTGAGCGCAGCGGCGAAGATCTCAACGCGACCCAGCGCGTGTTCGGCATGACCCTGGCGAGCCAGCCGTTCTGGTGGCTGGTCGCGGTGCATGCCTGCCGTGCAGCCGGCGTACCCGCGCCTGCGCAGATCGCGCTCGCCGGTGGCGTCGCCCTGTTCGCGGGCACGATCGCGACGATCCTGTTCTTCGAGGCGACCGGCATGGTGCGCGACGAGCCGGCCGCGCTTGGGGCGGTCGAGGCGATGCAGGCCGCGGAGCTGCTGTTCTCGAGCGCGCTCGGCGTGCTGCTGCTCGGCGAGCCGGCGCCACGTGGCCTTGCAGCGTTCGGCGGCGTGCTGGTTATCGCCGGCATCATCGGTCTCGGCGTGCTGGTCGGTCGCGGCGCGGCCGGCGATCCGCGGGCGACGAAAACCCTGCGCACCGATCGCGGCGCGTGAACCGGCTACCCACACCTACGACTTGAGGAGTTCTCGTGCAAACCCTGTTCATCTCGACCGCCGCGGTCGCGATTGCCGAAATCGGCGACAAGACGCAACTGCTGTCGCTGATCCTCGCCGCGAAATACCGGCGGCCGTGGCCGATCTGCCTCGGCATCTTCGCTGCGACGATCGTCAATCACGCAATTGCCGGATCGGCCGGTGCGCTGGTCGCGCAGTGGCTGTCGCCGACCACCCTGAAATGGATCGTTGCGGCGAGTTTTTTCGCAGTCGCCGCCTGGACCCTGGTTCCGGATCGGACGCATGACGAAGACGCCGCGCGCGGCGCTGGCCGCAGCGTGCTGCTTGCGACCCTGATCGCATTCTTTCTCGCCGAGATGGGCGACAAGACGCAGATCGCGACCGTCGTGCTCGCCGCGCAGTACCACCCGCTGTGGCAGGTCGTGGCCGGCTCCACGCTCGGCATGCTGCTGGCGAACGTTCCGGTGGTCTGGCTCGGTTCGCGGTTCGCGGAGAAGTTGCCGCTGCAGGCCGCGCGGATCGGTGCGGCAGCGCTGTTCGCCGCGCTCGGACTATGGATCGTGTTGCGTTGACGCCTGTCGCAGGAACGGCGTAGCGTGGGCCTCTGCCCACCGATTGCTATCGCGCCATCGGCGGTGGGCCAAGGCCCACCCTACCGCATTTCTTCAGGACGTTCTCACAGCGCATCGGCATCGAGTTCGCCGGTGCGGATGCGCATGACGCGATCGAGCTGCCAGACGAAGATCTTGCCGTCGCCGATCTTGCCGGTATTCGCGGTACCCGCGATCGCC
>JBIODY010000346.1:0-2714 GCA_044445505.1 Lysobacterales bacterium | reverse complement strand
CGCGGCCGGATGCCATACCCGGCCGCACCGATCTCGCTTCAAGGCTACAACGCGCGCATGAATGCGACCAGATCGCGTTTCTCCTGCGCGGTCAGGCCGATCGTGAAGCGGGTGTCATAGAAATTGACTACATCCTCGAGCGACGCCGCGAAACCGTTGTGGAAATACGGCGCGCGCGCCGCCACGCCACGCAGCACCGGGCCCTTGAACTTGCCGATGTCGGCCCACTTGCCGGACAGCAGCGCCTTGCCGGGATCGGTCGTCTGCACGGTTGCGCCGGTGACGTTGTTGCGCAGGGTGTACAGCGGCATGTCCGGCGTGCGTCGCGCTGCATCGGCCAAGCCGAGATTCAACGGAAGTGCGACCGAGTGGTTGCCGATGTTGGGCGTGCTATGGCAGGTCGTGCAGGTGCCCGGGATGACCGCCTGGCCGAGCGCGTCGTTGAGGCCACCGACGCCGGTGATCGAAATCGGCTTGGTGTTGAACAGCACTTCGCCACGCGCGACCGCATTGCGATCATGCGCATGCTCGCCGTGGCCGTCGTCCCAGGCGCTGAACAGCGCCATTGCCTCGGGGTTGAACGCAGCGCCGGTCGGATCCGCGCCGAGCGTGTCGTTGATGCCGATATGGAAACGCAGGTTGGCGAGGATGCGCGGACCGCCGAGTGCGTCGTCGTCGTTGAGCAGGCCGGCGCGGTCGTCGCGGATTTGCGCGGTGGTGAGACCCATCTCGAAGTCGACGATCTGCGCGAGCTGCGCATCGTTCGGTGCCGTGCCTTGCGCGTGACCCACGGTCGCATCGATTGCCTGATGCCTCAGGCTGGCGGCGAGGTCGGCGCTGTCCATGCCGGCGTCCATCGGCGGCAGGAATGGCGCGGTGGTTTCGCGCCCGTCCCACATGACGCCGGTCAGGAAGCCGAGGTTCGTCGATGGCAGCGGCCGGCGGAACAAGGAAAGTTCTGCCGCGCTCGCATAGCCGTAAGGATCATCGACCGCATCCAGGGTGAATTCCGCGCCGGCGGGTATGCCGATGCCGACCCGGATCACGCCGCGGTTGAGCAGCATGCTGTAGGCCAGGCGGCGCTTGGCGAGCGTCGAGACATCGGCAAACGGCGAGTTCGATCCGTCGTTGGTGCGGAAGATCGGATCGGTGCCGCCGGTCGCGTTGAAGCGCGCGCGCACAGCTGCCGGCGTGACCGTCCAGCCGTCCTGCTGCTGATGGCAGCTGCCGCAGGAGCGCCCGTTCGTGCCCAGGCTCTGGAAGAACGGATTGCCGGTGTCGATCGTGCCATCCGCGGTGTAGGTGCGTAGCCAGCCGCTGGCATCTGGGGTGGTCATCGGGTCGCCATGGAACGGGTCCGCGGGCCCGGTTCCGGCAGCGATCGCCGGTGCGATGGTTGCCAGCAGCAGCAACCCGATCCAGCCGCAATCGGCCGCCCCGCGCCAAGGCCGCGTGTGAGTAAGGGTGTTCATCGTTTTCCTCCCATGTGCCTGCCCGCGAGTGCGGCGGCAAACCGGATCCCTCACCGGATCGCCCGACCGTCCCTCGCTGTGACAAGAAGAACGCCAAAAGGTGGAAAACTACGCCATCGATTCATTTGCAGAACCGGACATCCGCGGACCGGGTCCTGTGCCGGCGTTTGAACCGCTGCTCATCGCGCCGAGATTTCGGGGGAGTTCGAGGGCGACCCGACAGGCATAATGGCCGCCCACGCGCAAACGGAGTCCAGCGAGCATGCAGGTCCAATTCCACGGTGCGGCCGGCGAGGTCACTGGCTCCTGCCATCTGCTCGACGTCGGCGGCCATCGCGTGCTGCTCGACTGCGGCATGATCCAGGGCAGTGCCGCCGACGAGGCGCGCAACACGCTGCCGTTCGATTTCGATCCGGCCGGTATCGATGCGCTGGTTTTGAGCCATGCGCACATCGATCACTGCGGCCGCCTGCCGCTGCTGGTCAAACGCGGCTTTCGCGGGCCGATCCACAGCCATCCGGCGACGATCGATCTGGTCGCGATCCTGCTCGCCGACAGCGCCTCGATCGCCGCACAGGATGCCGAGCGCGACAACCGCCACGCGCCGGGCGGCAGCACGCCGAGCGTGCCGCTGTACGACGCGGCCGATGTCGCCGCGACGATGCAGCGGATGCGTCCGCTCGCGTATCGGCAACCGATCGAGATCCTGCCCGGCGTGCGCGTGACCCTGCGCGATGCCGGCCACATCCTCGGCTCCGCCTCGATCGAGGTCACGGAAACCGTGAGCGGCCGCACCCTGGTGTTTTCCGGCGATCTCGGCCCGAACGGCACGCCGATCCTGTGCGATCCGGAAACCGTGCCGCGCGCGGATCTGGTGCTGATGGAATCGACCTATGGCGATCGCCTGCACAAGCCGCTCGCGGACACGATCGCCGAGCTCGGACAGATCTTCGCGCAGGCCCGCGCGTCAAGCGGCAACGTGGTGATTCCCGCGTTCGCGGTCGGACGCAGTCAGGAACTTCTATACTTTTTCGCAGAACACTTCGACGCCTGGGGCCTCGGCGACTTCAGGATCTTCCTGGACAGCCCGATGGCGACCAAGGTCACCGCCGCATACGACCGCCACGAGGACGTGTTCGACCCCGAGGCCAGGGCGCTGTGGGCGAGTCGGCCGCATCCGCTGCGCCTGGCGAACCTGAGCTTCACGGAGAGCGTCGATGAGTCGCGCGCGATCAACGACAT
>JBIODY010000345.1:0-2743 GCA_044445505.1 Lysobacterales bacterium | reverse complement strand
ATGATCAGGATCGTCCTGAGGTCAGTTCTTTTCGGCACTGCGGTTGCCTTGATCCGGCTTCGCGTCGGGTGTCGTCTGGGTGGATGCCGCCGGCGCCAGCACGCGCACGCCGCGCACGGTTTCGCGCGGCACCGTCAGTTCTACCGAACCGTGCTCGGGACCGAGCTGCAGGGTCAATGCCGGGTTCGTGTACTTGAGCAGGGTGCCGCGCCGCACGGTATTGAACGTCGTTTCGATCAGGACCTCGGCGCCGACGTGGTGCTCGAGCGCCTCGTAGGCGACCGCCTCACCGACCGGCTTGGCGGCTTCGCTGGCCGCAGGCCGCGCCGCGGCAGCCTTCGTGTTCGCGTCGTGCAGCGGGCGTTTCGCGTTCGCCAACGCGCAGGCCGATATCAACGCGAGCGCCGCGACGGCGACGATTCGATTGCGGGAATGCTGGTTGATCATCTCGATTACGCCGCGGCAGCCGCGCGCGCCTCCATCTGGTGGATGAACCGGTCGAACACGCCGGCCACGTCGTGCGGGCCGGGACTGGCTTCAGGATGTCCCTGAAAGCTGAATACAGGCGCATCGGTCAACGCGATGCCCTGCAACGAGCCATCGAACAGCGAGCGGTGCGTCGCGCGCGCGTTCCGCGGCAGGGTGGACTCATCGACCGCGAAGCCATGGTTCTGGCTGGAAATCATCACCCGGCCGGTGTCCAGATCGATGACCGGATGATTCGCGCCATGATGGCCGAACTTCATCTTCAGCGTCCGCGCTCCGACCGCGAGGCCGAGCAGCTGGTGGCCGAGGCAGATGCCGAAAGTCGGCAGCTTCGCCCGGATGAATTCGCGCAGGCTCGCGATCGCGTAGTCGCACGGTTGCGGATCGCCGGGACCGTTGGACAGGAACACCCCATCCGGGTGCAGCGCAAACACCTCGCTGGCCGGGGTCTGCGCCGGCACCACGATGACGTCGCAGCCGCGGTCGGCGAGAATGCGCAGCATGTTGTGCTTGACGCCATAGTCGTAGGCAACCACGCGCAGTCGTGTTGGCGATGTCTTGAACGCGGCGCGATCGAGGTCGTAGCTGCCGGCGCGCCAGCTCTGGCGCTCGCGCAACGACACGACCTTGGCCAGGTCCATACCGGCGAGCCCGGGAAACGCGCGCGCCGCAGCCAGTGCCGCGTCATCGGAAATATCGGCGCCGGCGAGAATGCAACCGTTCTGCGTGCCGCGATCGCGCAACAGCCGCGTGAGCCGGCGGGTGTCGATCTCGGCGATCGCGACAACGCGATTGCGCTCCAGGTACGCACCCAGCGTCTCCTCGCAACGCCAACTGCTCGCGATCAGCGGCAGGTCGCGGATCACCAGGCCGGCAATGTGCACCCGCGTCGATTCGGCGTCGGCCGCGTTGCAGCCGGTATTGCCGATGTGCGGATAGGTCAGGGTGACGATCTGCTGCGCGTAGGACGGGTCGGTCAGGATTTCCTGATAACCGGTCATTGCGGTGTTGAACACGACCTCGCCGACGCAATGCCCCTGCACGCCGATGGAAACCCCGCGGAACAGGCTGCCGTCGGCGAGTGCGAGGAGTGCGGGAATCGTCATGCTTTCGCCCAAGTCGTGATGGATACGCACCCGGGACCGGATCGGAGGCCGATGCGGGGGTGCGACAGCACCCGCGGGCTGGCTTCGACCAGCCCGTGGGGCATGGAAAAAGGAATCAAGGCGAGCGGGAATTCTATCAGGATGTCGGGACCGGGTCACCCTGAACTCCGCTCGATTCCTGCCAACGCGCAAGCCGCGGCCGTGCCCTTGCCGCCCGGCGCGGGCACTGCAACGCTACAATCGCACATCGCAGGCGCAACCCGATCCATGAACGCGATAGTCGCTGCAAACCAACCACCTGGCGACACGGCGCGCCTGCTCGACCCGGCGCGGCTGGACCGACCCGACACGCTCGTTCGCGCACAACCGTTCGCGTTCGTCATTGCGCACGGGCAATTGCCGCCAGATGCGCGTGATGCGCTGGCAGCGGACTTCCCGCGTTATCCGAGTGCCGGCTTCTTCCCGCACGAGACCCGCGATTGCGGGCCATCGATCAACCGCCTGATCGAGGAACTCGTCTCGCGCGAATTCGCCGATGCGATCGGCGCGCGCCTGGGTCTGCCGGACCTGGGCGGATATCCGAGCCTGGTCACGATCTGCCGTGCGCTGAACATGCGCCACGGCACGATCCATACCGACAGCAGATCCAAGATCGCGACCGCGCTCGTCTATCTCAGCGAGAGCTGGCCCGACATCAGTGAAGGCTGCTTGCGCTTCCTGAACCGCATCGACGACATCGACGATCTCGTCGTCCCGGAGATCCGCCCGCTGTATGGCAATCTGGTTGCGTTCCGCCGCGCCGACAACTCGTTCCACGGCCACTTGCCGCACCAGGGCGAACGCCGCGTGATCCAGGTCGCGTGGCTGACCAGCGAGGACGAGAAACTGCGCAAGACCCGGCGTGGCCGCTTCTCGCGGCTGTTCAAGAAGCTGTTCGGAGGCATCGACCGCAAGCTCGGCGCGGGCCGCGACCGCAACGCCGCGCACCGCGACTGATCGGCAGGCGTATGAGGCCGCCGCCTCTCGCATCGGCATCAGCGTGCGTCATATGCTGCGGCTCATCAACGAGAGATCACGCATGCACGCCCGATTCCCGATTCCTGCCCTCACCCGCTGCCTGCTGCTCGGCGTGTTCTTCGTAGCGACTGCCT
>JBIODY010000344.1:0-2745 GCA_044445505.1 Lysobacterales bacterium | reverse complement strand
CTTCAGGACATCGAAGTCGGACTCGCCTTTGACCCAGGCATAAGTTTCCGGAAGGAACCAGCCCTCGGGCTTGCCGTCCTCGATACCCATGCGCCGGGCCAGATCCTCGTCCGGCACGCCGGGAAGGGTCTGTTGCAGGCCGCTTTCGTTCGCAAGCGCAAGGCGCAGCTGCTTGAACGTCCAGCCATCGACAATCGTGAAGCGGTGCTGCATGACTTCGCCTGCGGCCATCTTGCGCAGCAGCTCGCGGGGCGTGATGCCCACGGGCAATGCGTACTCGCCCGCGTGCAAATGGCCGGCGACGCCGAGTTCGCGACCGAGCAGGCGCCAGTACAGCGGCGCGGCACGGCTCACGCGCTCGCGACGCAACTGGCGAACGATGTCGCGGTAACGCGCGCCGCGCGCGATATCGAGCGTCGCGTCGGCCCGCGCGCCAGGCAGTGGCGACTCGGTGAAATGGCGGTAGTCGAGCCAGGCAGCGACCGCGATACCGATAACGCCGAGCGCTATCAGCACAATGAGCACGCGCAGAACCACGCCGCCTCTGGCACCGCGCGGGTTCGATGGAATGGCAGGTGTCAGCATAGGTCGGTCAGCGTAACCGGATTCGATATCCGAGTGCGAGGGACGCTGGCTCAGGGGACGCCGAAGCCGCTGTGTAGGGCATAGGTGCGACGCGACCGCGCTCATCGGCGTTTGCCCCTTTCCGATGCTCCCGTCGAGCAAGGGCGCTCGCAGCTCCCTGCAGGAGCCCACCCTGTGGGCGATCGCACCGACACCCTTGCCACGACGGTCGCGCAGGGTGCGCTCCTACGAAAGCGTGGCCGTTGAAAGTATCGCTGCGGTACTCGTTTTTCCACGAGCGCTCAGCCCTCGCTCCCGAGCGCGCGCAGCATTCCACGCGCCTTCGCACGCGTCTCCTCGAGTTCGAATGTCGCCACCGAATCGGCGACGATGCCGGCACCGGCGCGGAAGCGGACTTCCCCGTCGCACAAGGTCAAGGTGCGGATCAGGATATTCAGATCGAGATCGCCATCGCGGTTCAGATAGCCGAACGAACCGGTGTAGGCGCCGCGGCCCACGCGTTCCAGTTCGCCGATGATCTGCATGCAGCGCACCTTCGGGCAGCCGGTGATCGTGCCGCCCGGAAACACCGCGCGGATCGCGCGGCCCGGCGTCACGCCGGCCTGCAACGTGCCGCGCACATTCGACACGATATGGTGCACGTGCGCATAGCTCTCGACGGCCATGACTTCGTCGACGGCGACGCTGCCGGGGGTGCAGATGCGGCCGAGATCGTTGCGTTCGAGATCGATCAGCATCACGTGCTCGGCGCGCTCCTTCGGGTGGCCGACCAGTTCGCGGATCCGCGCCGCATCGTCGTCGCCCGCACCGCGCGGGCGCGTGCCGGCGATCGGTCGCGTCTGCACGAGGTCGCCGCGGATCTCGATCAGGCGTTCCGGCGATGAGCTTGCGATCGCCCAGCCGCCATGTTGCAGTAGTCCCGCGAACGGCGCCGGGTTCGCGCGGCGCAACGCGGAGTACAGCGCGGCCGGCTTCGGCGCGGGCGCGCAACGCGCGCGCCAGGCGCGCGACAGATTGACCTGGAACACGTCGCCGTCGCGCAGGTGGGTGTGGATGCGCGCGACTCCCTCCAGGAACTCCGATGGCGAATCCTCGTCGATCGCGCCGATCGCGAGCGGCTCGGGCGCGTACCCCGGCACGCTGTCGATATCCGCCTGCAGCACATCGAGCAGGTCGGCGCGTCCGGGTTCCGCGACGAGCAGCGTATGCCCGAGTTCGTGATCGACCACGATCGCAGCCGGGCAGCGCAGGGCCAACGCGGTCGGCACCGCGTCGCGTGGCGCCGGAAGGCGCAGGATTGGCTCGATTTCGCCGGCAAGTTCGTAGCCGAGATAGAGCAGCCAGCCACCGCGGAAAGGCGGAGCGGAAGGGTCGCCGCGTGGCAGCCGTGCGGCCTGCCAGTCGTCGTCCAGCGCATTGAGGAAACGCCTGCCAACCTGGTCGCCGCCGGCATCGCGAACGACGCCGTGCGCGTCGAGTCGCAACATCGCTTCAGGACACGCGAACAGGATGTCATGGCGTGCCCGTGCGTTGCCGCGCGCGACGCTTTCGAGCAGGCCGGGATAGCGCGCGGGGTTTGCGGCCGCCAGCGGCAGCAGGTCGCGAACGACCGCAAGTTCACGAATCAGCGCAGCCATCGCCTGCCGCTTCTCGTAGGCGCGGCCTCAGCCGCGATGTCTGACTCGGCGCGGTGAACACCATCCCCACCCGACCCGGAGGGCTTGAAAAACGCGGCAGGGTGGCCTTCGATCGAATGCCTTTCTTCGCGTGCTTCGTGTACTTCGTGTTTCGGTCCCGCGCTCGTTCGATCACCGAAAAATCCGGAGATTCGATACGCCGGCATCAGAGGCGCCGGAAAACCAGCGTGCCATTGGTGCCGCCGAAACCGAACGAATTCGACAGCACGACGTCGAGCTTCGTCTCGCGCGCGGTGTGCGGCACGAAGTCGAGATCGCAGCCTGCGCCGGGATTGTCGAGGTTGATCGTCGGTGGTACGACGCCGTCGCGCATTGCGAGGATTGAGAAGATCGCCTCGACGCCGCCGGCCGCGCCGAGCAGGTGTCCGGTCATCGATTTGGTCGAACTCACCATCAGCTTCTTCGACTGCTCCCCGAACACGCTCTTGATGCCATTCACCTCGGCGACGTCGCCGGCCGGCGT
>JBIODY010000343.1:0-2748 GCA_044445505.1 Lysobacterales bacterium | reverse complement strand
CGGCATGAAGTAGACGACGTTGCCAAGCGGACGCAGCACGACGCCGCGTTCGAGGCCGTGTCGGTACACGCGCAGGCCGCGGCGTTCGGCGGCCGCGAATGGCGCGCGGGTCGACTTGTCGCGGACCAGTTCGATCGCGGCAATCAGTCCGGTCTGACGCACCTCGGCGACGTTGGGATGATCGGCCAGCGCCGCGAGTTTCGCGGCGAGGTGCGCCGCGAGGGCTCGATTGCGTTCCAGCACCGGTTCGTCGCGCAGCACCGCCAGCGTCGCCAGCGCGGCACGGCAGGCGATCGGGTTGCCGGTGTAGCTGTGCGAATGCAGGAACGCCTTGCCGGCCGAATATTCGGCGTAGAACGCAGCGTAGACCTGCGGCGTCGTCAGCACCGCGGACAGCGCCAGGGTGCCGCCGGTCAGGCCTTTCGACAAGCAGAGGAAATCCGGAGCGATGCCGCCTTGTTCACAAGCGAACAAGGTACCGGTGCGGCCGAAGCCGACCGCGATCTCGTCCGCGATCAGGTGCAGGTCGAACTCGTCGCACAGCGTGCGTAGGCCGCCGAGATAGCTCGCGTCGTACATGCGCATGCCGCCGGCGCATTGCACCAGCGGCTCGATGATCACGGCGCAGGTTTCGTGCGCGTGGCGTTCGAGGATTGCACGCAGTTCGCCGAGACGGCGCTGCGCACAGCCGGCTGCGCTTTCGCCGGGCGCGCGCTGATATGCATCCGGCGAGGGCGCGAAGATCGGCTGCAACAGCAGCGGCGCGTAGGTTTCGCGGTACAGCGCGACGTCGGTCACCGACAGCGCGCCGAGTGTCTCGCCGTGGTAGCCGCCGGTCAGTGCGATGAAACGGGTGCGTTCGCCGCGGCCGAGATTGCGCCAGTAATGGAAGCTCAGCTTCAGCGCGACCTCGATCGCGCTGGAGCCGTTGTCGGCGTAGAACACGCGCGAAAGGTCGCGTTGCATTGCGCCTGAAGTGGCTCCCCTCCCGTGCCCGCTTGATTGCGCGGCTGGCCCCCATCCGCCCTCTGGGCACCTTCCCCCGTTGCGCAGGGGAAGGGAAAGCGAAGGTCGTTCGCGATCGGGCGCGTGAGCCCGCTGCGCGTGGGGAGGAAAATCTTGTCGCGGTGCGATTCGCACCAGCTCCTCGGCGAGCTCGATCGCGGGCGCGTGGGTGAAGCCGGCCAGCATCACATGATCGAGGCGGTCGAGCTGATCCTTCAGCGCGGCGACGATCCGCGGATGGCGATGACCGAGCAGGCAGGTCCACCAGGAACTTACCGCGTCGAGGTAGCGCTTGCCGTCGTGCCCGGTCAGCCACGCGCCCTCGGCGCTGGCGATCGGCAGCATCGGCAGCGTCTCGTGATCGTGCATCTGCGTGCACGGGTGCCAGACCACGGCGAGGTCGCGCGCGGCGAGGCGGTTCGCAAGGGAAGTGTCCATGGCCTATGATCCGGGCCGACCCGTCCCGGCACAAGCTCGCCATGTCCTTTCCCGTCTCCCGTCTCCCGTCTCCCGTCCCCCGGCGGGTGCGCGGCTTCACCCTGATCGAAATCCTCGTCGTCGTGGTGATCCTCGGCATCCTTGCCGCGATCGTGGTGCCGCGCGTGATGGAGCGCCCCGGTGAGGCGCGCGAGACGCGCGCGAAGCAGGACATCCAGGGCGTCGTGACCGCGCTCAGCCTGTACAAGCTCGACAACTTCGCGTATCCGAGCAGCGAGCAAGGTCTCGACGCGCTGGTCAGCAAACCGGCCGGACAGCCGGACGCGCCGAACTGGAAAGGTCCGTACCTCGATCGCGTGGCCAAGGATCCGTGGGGCAAGCCTTACCTGTACCAGCATCCCGGCCAGCACGGCGAGATCGATGTCTACAGCCTCGGCGCGGACGGCAAACCGGGCGGTGAAGGCGAGGCGGCCGACGTCGGCAACTGGGATCAGTGATCCTTGAAAGCCTCTCCTGCGAGCCTTGCTCAGGGGGAGATGCCGACCGTTTCCCGTGGCCGGCCCGATCCCCGGAATCGCCCATCGTGCAGGCCGGACGCGTACCGCGCGGCCGGCGCCCCGGTTGGTGTCGGCCGACCTGCGATCGCCCGGCCTGCGTTGAAACGGTTGGCGCGCAGCGCACCAGGCGGCTTCACCTTGCTCGAAGTCCTCGTCGTCGTGGTCATCACTGCGATTCTCGTCGCGGCGCTGACCCTCTCGGTCGGAGCAACCGGTGAACGCCAGCTCGCGAATGCGTCCGAGCGCTTCCAGGCCCTGCTCGGGCATGCCTGCAACGAAGCCGAGCTCACCGGCCGCGAACTCGGCGCGGTCGTCAGCGTGGACGGCTATGCGTTCAGACGGCTGGACGGCGATATCTGGCGCGACGTCGGCAGTGACGGAGAACTGCGCGCGCGCCAATGGCCGGCCGGGCTGCACCTCGACTTCAGCCGCGAAGGCCGGCCGCTGGAACTCGCCGCGCCGCAGCACGATGCGCCGCAACTGGTCTGCTTTTCCTCCGGCGAACTGACCCCGTTCGCGCTGACCCTCGCACTCGGCGACACCCCGGTGCGCTACCGGATCGAGGGCGCGGACGACGGAACCCTGAAATCCGCTCGCATCGAGCCGCCACGATGTCGCGCGCGCGCGGTTTCACCCTGATCGAAATCCTCGTCGTCGTGGTGATCCTCGGCATCCTTGCCGCGATCGTGGTGCCGCGCGTGATGGAGCGCCCCGGTGAGGCGCGCGTGACGCGCGCGAAGCAGGACAT
>JBIODY010000342.1:0-2749 GCA_044445505.1 Lysobacterales bacterium | reverse complement strand
CCGAGATCGCGTCCGGCCTCGGCGATCTGCCGCGCGCACGTCTCGAGCCTGCCGCGAGCGATGAGTTCGGTAGCGATGACGCGACTCCGGGCGGGACGAAAAAACCGCCGCCTACTATACCGGAGCCCGAGCGCACGTCGCCCTCGTCGAAGAGATCGGGTAATGCTCCGGGCTGATGCGCAGCAGGCGACGTCGAAGCGTGGCGTCGCTGCCCGACTTCGCGCTTCCGGCTCCAAGCTCGGGCGAACGGACTCGGACTGGATCATCACCGGAGATCGGAAGAACCTGCAGACCACGGCAGGACGCCGGTTCTGCAATCTGCTCAGGGTGTGGTCATCGGCTGTCCGCTACCGTTTGCACCGCGACGCCTTGGCAAAGCTGCACGGCAGCGTGCCTCGACGCCGATGGCGCGCTAAGCTCACGATGCTCCCGGACCAGACCGCCAATACGCGTTGTTGGCGCCCACGTTGAAACCTGCGAGGATTGGATCATGTCGGACGAAAACCAGGGCAGACGCCGTTTTCTCAAGCTCGCGATGGTCGGTGCCGCCGCCGCGCCGATCGCCGTCGCCATGTTGCCGCGCCTCGGCCGCGCCGACGACCTGCCGCATCTCGACCCGAACGACCCGACCGCGAAGGCCCTGGGTTATACGGAAGACGCGACCAAGGCGACTGCGAATGCGGCGTACAAGAAGGGTGCCGTCTGCTTCAACTGCCAGTTCTTCCAGGGCCATGAGGAAATGGCCTACGCGCCTTGCACGTTGTTCCCAGGCAAGGTGGTGAACTCGAAGGGGTGGTGCGCGAGTCACAGCGACAAGACCTGATCCGGGTCATCCGAGGCGTCTGTGTCGGCGTGTCGCGGGAGCGACCGTAGGAGCGGCTTCAGCGGCGATGCCTTCGCGGCAAGCCCGATCTGCGTCGGCTGAGGTCATTCAGCGCGCGGCAGTGCGGTCTCGAAGCAATCGTCTCGGCAACTGAGACGGCGGGCTGTCACAATCGCGGTCCGTTGCTCCAGCGGATACCCGGCGTGCAGATTCCTTTCCCGACGACCCTCGCGATCCTCGCCGCGCTGGCCGGCTTGTTCGCCGGACTGCTGTTGCTGTACCTGGTGTCGCGACGCTGGATCGCGGCCGCGCATGCGGCCGGTCGCGCGAGCCGCGATGCCGAAGCGGCCACCCTGACCGAACAGCGCGATGGCGCCACGCAGCGTGCCGGCGAGTTCGCCGCGCGTGTCGAGCGCTACGAGCGCGACTGGATCCAGGCCGAGCAGAGCCTGCGCCAGCTTTCCGCTCACGCGGCCGCGCAGCAGACCCAGGCGGAACAGCTCGGCCACGAACTGGCCGATGTCCGGCGCAGCCGCGACGACGCGCAGGCGCGCCTGGTCGACCTGACCGGCCGGCACGCGGCGCTCGAAGCCGGCGCGCACGCACAGGCGCAGGCGGCCACCGAGAAGCTGCAACTGCTGGAGCAGGCCGAACAGCGCCTGCGCGAGTCGTTCCAGAATCTCGCCAATGGCATCCTCGAAGACAAGGCCGAGCGTTTCCGCGAACAGAGCGTGCAGCAGGTCGGCGGTCTGCTCGATCCTCTGAAGCTGCAGATCAAGGAGTTTCGCGACAGGATCGACGTTGTCCATTCCGGCGACCAGCGCGAGCGCGGCGTGCTCGCGAACGAAATCCAGACCCTCAAGCAGCTCAATCAGCGCATCAGCGAGGATGCGACCAACCTGACGAAGGCGTTGAAGGGCGATACGCGCTCGCAGGGCGCCTGGGGCGAGTTGGTGCTCGAGCGACTTCTCGAGGCCTCGGGTTTGGTCAAGGGTCGAGAATACGAAATCCAGCTCAACCTGCGCGACGAAGATGGCGGTCGCTGGCGCCCCGACGTCATCGTTCACCTGCCGGACAAGCGCGACATCGTCATCGATGCCAAGATGTCCCTGACCGCGTACGAGCGCTACTGTACGGCGACGGAGCCCGCCGAGCGTGCGAATCATCTTCGCCAGCATCTCGATTCCGTGCGAATGAAGGTGAAGGAACTCGCCGATCGCGGCTACGCGGATTTGCCTGGCATAGAAACACTCGATTTCGTGCTGATGTTCGTGCCGGTCGAAGCGGCCTACATCGAGGCGGTGCGTGCCGACGACGGGCTGCATGCTTTCGCACTGGGTCGCCGCGTCATCATCGTCACCACGTCGACGCTGCTTGCGACGCTTCGCACCGTTACCAATCTCTGGCGTTTCGAAGACCGCAACCGCAACGCGATAGAAATCGCGGATCGGGCCGGCAAGCTCTATGACAAGTTCGTCGGCTTCGTGAACGATCTCGAGAAAACCAGATTGAGTCTCACCGGAGCACAACGGATGCTCGACGATGCGCTAGGCAAGCTGTCGACGGCGCCCGGCAATCTGGTTGGGCAAGTCGAGAAGCTGCGCGTGCTCGGCGCGAGGGCGACGAAGTCGCTGGATTCCAAACGCATCGAGGAGGCGGAATCGATGGAACTCGATCTACCTGCGCCGGACGGCATCGAGTAGTGAACGGCGGTGCCGCGGTCGCGCGACCCAAAGCGCACACTTGCGCAAGAGGGGCGCCCGCGATTTGTACCTCGCCGGCGCAATGCCGAGATGCGTCGCTCGCGGGGCGAATCACCGCACGCCCGAGTCGCGCATGCTGAGACGAATCATTCGAAGCCATTGGAGAAGATGCGGTCGCCATGCACGATCTGGATGCCGTTGAGCGGCGCGCGCGCGATGCCAT
>JBIODY010000341.1:0-2751 GCA_044445505.1 Lysobacterales bacterium | reverse complement strand
GTGGTGAAACCGCACGTGCCTTGATCCGGCCATTCATCCGCAATCGTGGACCATCCGTTTCCGCTCATCGAAGGCCCGTCGCACCCATGCGCCTGCTCATTGCACTGATCGCCTGTCTTGTATCCGTCGCCGTTTCCGCCGCAGACAGTGCACGCACGCGCATGGAAGCGTTTTCGAACGGTCTGCATTCGGTCACCGCGAGTTTCAGCCAGGCGGTCGTCGACGCGAACGGCCATCGCGGCGACGAGTCGCGCGGTACGCTCGCGCTGGAGGCGCCGCGGCAGTTCCGCTGGGAGACAACGACGCCCTATCAGCAGACGATCGTCGCGGATGGCGCGCGCGTCTGGGTCTACGAGCCGGACCTGCAGCAGGTTTCCGTGCGCAACCAGAGTTCGGAGGAGGCGCACAGCCCGCTGACCGTGCTGACCGACCTCTCGCAGCTCGATCGCCAGTTCACGTCGAGCGAGGCCGGCGCGCGCGATGGCCTGGCCTGGCTCAAGCTGACTTCGAAAGCGAAGGAACCCGAATTCGAATACGCCGAACTCGGCTTCGATGCGCAATCGCTGCAGCGCATGCGCTTCAAGGACCAGCTCGGCAACACGACCGAGATCGCATTCTCCGACTGGAAACGCAATCCGCCGCTGGCTGCCGGCGCGTTCAAGTTCACGCCGCCGAAGGGCGTCGACGTGGTCGGCGACCTCAGGCCCGACGCGGACGTGTTCCCGGTCAAGGATTGAGAGCTCGCAAGATTCCGGCTGCGTCGGACGTTCCTTTTTTTGTGGGAGCGGCTTCAGCCGCGATGCTCCTGTCGCGAGAGGCATCGCGGCGCTGCCGCGCCGCGCGTGATCCAGATCGCGCATGACAGGCGTCACCCGCGATTGCTGACGCCTGCGTCTGATTGCGCGCATTGCGAATCGCGATGATCCTCCCGCACCACCGACGGTGCAGGAGGAGACATCATGAACATCGAGCTTCCGGATCCCTCGACGCCGCAGCGCGCGACCCTCGAGAAGTACATGCCGGTCCTGCTTGCGATCGCGGTCGCGTGGTTGCTGGCGCGCGGGCTGAGAAAAATGCTGTGGACCGCATTCGGTCTGTTCTGGGCGTTTCACTGGATGCACTGATTCCAGTTGGCGGCAATCCCGTTTAGGCGTGGAGGAGTTACGATATCCGGCCAGACCTGACCCAGCGCGCACGTTCGGCAACGATGCGGCGACGCGCCTGAGGCAACGACCCGCGCGACGACGCACCCCATGCCGGCCATGATCGAGCACCATGATTGCGCGTTCGACCTGGGAGTCGACCTGAAGGTTTCAGCGCGGCTTGGCGCAAGCTGCCGTGACCGCGAACGCGCGGATGGAATGCCGGCCGGTGCATCGTACGGGCAGGCGCGGTAGGCTGGCTGATGGGCGGAAATATCCATCGTTTCGGTGATTTTCGCATCGACCGCGCGGTACGCGAGCTTTGGCGCGGCGACCGACTGATCGTCCTTCCGCCGCACGTGTTCGATTGCTTGGCGTATCTGATCGAGCATCGCGAACGCGCGATCGGACGGGATGAACTCGTCGCCGCGGTCTGGGGAAAGACCGAAATCAGCGACACCCTGCTCGGCCAGACCGTGCTGCGTATCCGGCGCGAACTCGGTGACGATGGCAAGGATCCGCGGATTGTGCGCACCATTCCGCGCTTCGGCTATTGCTGGATCGCCGCGGTCGATACCGTGCCTGGCAATCATGCCCTGCGCTCGACCGACGCGGCGGGCGTCACGGTGCCGAGCGCGAACGCCCAACCGCCGGCGCTGCCGGCCTCCGGCATCGGCGGAGTGGATTCCGTTTCTGCGATCGGGTCGCGCACCAGGCCAATCGTGTTTCTGGCTGCGTTGTTGGCGGTGGTCGCCCTGGCAGTCGTCGCATGGCGCGTATCGAGCGTCCGCAGCGCGGCCGAGCATGGTTCGGCGACGAAGCCGCAATTCGCGCTCGCCGGCGCAGCCGTGGTGCCGGCCGGTGTCGAACCGGGCACGGATCCGGAGTGGAGCTGGCTGCGCTTCGGGGTGATGGATGTCGTCGCGACCCGGCTGCGCAGTGCGGGCCTTCCGACTGTGCCAAGCGAAAATATCATCGCATTGCTGAACGCTCCGTCGACTCGCCAGCACGATTCCCTGCGCGACGTGGCCGGCTTCCGCCTGCTGGTGACGCCTCGCGCGACCCAAGTCGGCGGCAGTTGGCAGATCCATCTCGACGCGGACGATGGCGCGGGACAGCATGCGACGGTGGAGGCCAGCGCCCGCGATGCGACGGAAGCGGCGCGGCTCGCCGCCAACAAGCTGCTGGTCGTGCTCGGGCGCGAGGCGCCGGCGGCGGTCGGCGAACAGGAACCCAATGCGCAGCTTGTCAAGCGCGTCGACGCCGCGGTTCTCGCCGACGACCCTGCTGCTGCGCGCGCGCTGATCGAACAGGCTCCCGCGTCACAGCAGCGAACGCCGGAGCTTCGCTTGCGCCTCGCCAAGATCGATTTTCGCGGTGGCCGCACCAGTGCCGCGCGCGACCGGCTTCTCGCACTGCTGGACGAGGCGCCCGCGCAAACCGCGCCGGTTCTGCGCGCGGCCATATTGAACGGCCTCGGCGCGGTGGCAATCCGCAGCGATCAGCCGGCAGCTGCCGAGCGTTACTTCGCGGAGGCAGTCGATCTGCTGGCGCCGCGTGCCGAACCTGCGCAACTCGGAGAAGCCTATCTCGGTCGTGCGGGTGCGGC
>JBIODY010000340.1:0-2756 GCA_044445505.1 Lysobacterales bacterium | reverse complement strand
GCGAAGCGGGGAAAGATGCCGAAGGCGAATGGGGGCACACTTGATCTTTGTTTTTAGCGTCAAAAAGCCCCATCAGCCCTCCCGGCGGATGAACTCGCGCCATCCATGGTGCTCGCCCTGCTTGTGAACAACTCGCCGGACGGCTCGGGTCGAGATTTTCCTGCCCCTGCGAAGCGGGGGAAGCGAAAGCAATTGTCACGCTCCTCAAGCCGACCCGAACAGGACCAGCAGCCAATCGATGAGCTTGATGCCGACGAACGGCACGGCCAGACCGGTGACGCCGTAGACCAGCAGATTGCGGCGCAGCAGCGCGCCGGCGCCGAGCGCGCGATAGCGCACGCCTTTCAGCGCGAGCGGAATCAGGAACACGATGATCAGCGCGTTGAAGACCACCGCGGACAGGATCGCGCTCTGCGGCGTCGCGAGGTGCATCACGTTGAGCGCGTTCAGCGCGGGATAAGTGCCCGCGAACGCGGCCGGAATGATCGCGAAATACTTGGCCACGTCGTTGGAGATCGAGAACGTGGTGAGCGCGCCGCGCGTGATCAGCATCTGCTTGCCGATCTCGACGACTTCGATCAGCTTGGTCGGGTTGGAATCGAGATCGACCATGTTGCCGGCCTCTTTCGCGGCCTGGGTGCCGCTGTTCATCGCGACCGCGACGTCGGCCTGGGCCAACGCAGGCGCGTCGTTGGTGCCATCGCCGCACATGGCGACGAGCCTTCCCTCGGCTTGAATGTCGCGGATCAGTTTCAGTTTCGCTTCCGGCGTCGCTTCGGCGAGGTAGTCGTCGACTCCTGCCTCGGCCGCGATCGACGCCGCGGTCAGCGGATTGTCGCCGGTGATCATGATCGTGCGGATGCCCATCCGGCGCAGTTCCGCGAAGCGCTCGCGGATACCGCCCTTGACGATATCCTTGAGCTCGATCAGGCCCAGCGCGCGCGCGTCCTCCGCGACCAGCAGCGGCGTGCCGCCCTTGCGCGCGATGTCCTCGGCGGCCTTGAGCAGCGCAGCCGGCAGCGTCGCCCCTAGCGCGGCAAGATGATTGCGGATCGCGTCGATCGCGCCCTTGCGGATTCGTCGGTCGTGCAGATCGACGCCGCTCATGCGCGTCTGCGCGGAGAACGGCACGAAGTGCGCATCGAGGTCGCGCAACGCGCGTTCGCGGATGCCGAATTTTTCCTTCGCGAGGACGACGATGCTGCGGCCTTCCGGTGTCTCGTCGGCGAGCGAGGCGAGTTGCGCAGCGTCCGCCAGCGCGCCGATGGACACGCCGGGCGCCGCATGCAGCGCGACCGCCTGGCGGTTGCCGAGCGTGATCGTGCCGGTCTTGTCCAGCAGCAGCACATCGACGTCGCCGGCTGCTTCCACCGCACGGCCGGACATCGCGATCACGTTGGCCTGGATCATCCGGTCCATGCCGGCGATGCCGATCGCCGAAAGCAGACCACCGATCGTGGTCGGGATCAGGCAGACCAGCAGCGCGACCAGCACGGTGATCGTGACCGGACTGCCGTGGCCGGCGGCAGCCACCGCGTACAGCGAATATGGCAGCAGGGTGGAGCAGGCGAGCAGGAAGATCAGGGTGAACTTCGCCAGCAGGATCGTCAGCGCGATCTCGTTCGGCGTCTTGCGCCGACTCGCACCTTCGACCATCGCGATCATGCGGTCGAGGAAGCTCTCGCCCGGATTGCTGGCGATGCGCACGACCAGCCAGTCCGACAGCACACGCGTGCCGCCGGTGACCGAGCTGCGGTCGCCGCCGGACTCGCGGACTACCGGTGCGGATTCGCCGGTCACGGCACTCTCGTCGACCGAGGCCGCACCGTCGACGACCTCGCCGTCGCCGGGCATCGCGTCGCCGGCCTCGACCAGCACGTGATTGCCGACGCGCAGTTCGGCTGCGGGCACGAACACGACAATGGCGTCGCGTCTGGGTGCCATCAGCTTCTTCGCGATCACGTCACGCCGCGCGCCGCGCAACGCCTGCGCCTGCGCCTTGCCGCGGCCTTCGGCGATTGCCTCGGCGAAGTTCGCGAACACCAGCGTGAACCACAGCCAGATCGCGACCCAGAAGATGAACGCGGTCGGCGCCTCGCCGTGGCCGGCGAGCGCCTGCGCCCACAGGCCGGTGGTCAGCACGCTGCACACGAACACCACGAACATCACCGGATTGCGGAATTGCTGGCGTGGCGACAGCTTGCGCAATGCGTCGGTGATGGCGGGGAGCAGCAGGCGTTTGTCGAGGGCGCTGGTTTGGATGGTGGCCATGGGTGTTTGCACGTCAATTCGTTGGAATGCTTTTGCTTTGGCTCGTCATTCCCGCGTGCTTCTGGCGGGAATCTAGTGACTTTGTTTTGGATGTTGCGAATGTGAAAGCGGAAGTCGCTGGGTTCCCGCCAGAAGCACGCGGGAACGACAAGCAGGGGCGTCAATGCCCGAGCGCAATGAGCTGCTCCGCGATCGGTCCCAAGGCCAGCGCAGGCAGGAACGTCAGCGCACCAATCACGATCACCGTGCACGCAAGCAGCGCGACGAACAGCGGCGTATGCGTCGGCAAGGTGCCCGCCGACGCCGGCACATGCTTCTTCGCGGCCAGCGAGCCGGCGATCGCAAGCATGCCGATCGCGAGCGGGAAACGTGCGAGGAACATGCAGATGCCGAGCAGGGTGTTCCAGAACGGCGTGTTCGCCGACAGGCCGGCGAACGCGCTGCCGTTGTTGTTCGAGGCGGATGACAGCGCGTACAGGATTTCG
>JBIODY010000339.1:0-2774 GCA_044445505.1 Lysobacterales bacterium | reverse complement strand
TATCCAACGCGAAGACGTCGGGCAAAGTCAGCCCGCACCATGGCGCGCGCAGCAGCGCAAGCCACGCCAGTCGGTCGTCGGGCTGGATGAGCGCATGCGTCAGCGAGGCGAGGTCGAGAATTGTCTGGCGATCGGACATTCGATCGAGATCGACTGCGGCGAAAGGAATACCGGCTCGACGCATGGTTGGAAGAATTTCTGCGAGGTCGCTGCGCTTGCGGACGAGCACTGCGATCTCCCCGGCGCCGTCGGCCAGCGCGGCGCGAACATGCGCGACGACCTTCGCCGCTTCGTCGACCTTGCCGGTGCACGCTTCCACGGTCACGGCAGGAGGGGGCTCTCCCGGCAGAACGGGAGTGGCGGCGCCGAACGCGACGGGATCATCGATTGCGCGCGGCGATGCGTCGAGCGCCTGCGCGAACACGCGATTGACCCACCAGACGAGCTCGCATTGCGTGCGGAAATTGCATTGCAGCACCAGCGGTTCGAGCGCGACTTCGCCCAGCCGCCGCTGCCGCCGCGCATCCAGATACAGGCCGACTTCCGCCTCGCGAAAGCCGTAGATCGACTGCATCGGATCGCCGACGACGAAGAGGCTCCGGCCATCACCAGGGGTCCAGCCCGCGACCAGGCGCTCGATCAGCTCGTATTGCGCAAGCGAGGTGTCCTGGAATTCGTCGACCAGGAGGTGTTCGATGCGCATGTCAAGCCGCAGCAACAGGTCGGACGGCGCGTCGGGCTCGCCCAGGGCGCGCAACGCGATCTGGCTGGCCTCGACGAAGTCGATGGCGCGCGCCTCCGCGAAGACGAGCTGCAGGCGGGCAGCGGCGCGCGGCAGCACTTCGAGCAGGGCTTCGATAAAGGCCCAGGCCGTCTCGTCGTAGCGCGGAGGCGGCAATCGGCGGATGCCGTGCAGCGCATCGGCCAGGCCCGGCACCGCCGCAAGGCTCCGCAGCAATCCGATCATCGCCTGCTTTTGCGCATCGCGGCGGGCCGCGCCGGCATCGCGTACGCTTCCTCTGGGCGGAAAGCCCTGGGCAATGGTGATGTCGGCGTAGAAATCGCCGTTCTTCTTGAGCAGCCAGTCCGCGATCGAGCGCCAGTGGTCGAGCGACTCCGCACGCGCGTCCGGCAGCGCGCCGCGCTGCGCCCAGGCGGCGAGCGGATGGGCGGGATCGGATCGCGCAAAGTGGGCCGCGGCGTAGCGCGCGAGGTCCAGCATCTGTCGCGTTTCGGCCGCCGGCAGCAGCGCCGCGACAGCTTCGAGCTTGTTCGCGATCTCGACGCCGAGCGCATGCTCGAGCCGGGCGCGGAGCGCAGTCGCGTCGCCGCCCATCACGTGGCGCAGCCACTGATCGCGCCGAGCCAGCATCTCGGCGATGAGCACGGTCAGCCGATCGCCGTCGTTGTCCAGGTAGTCGAGCAGGCGCTTCCAGGCGGGGCTGCCATCCCCTGCGGCGTCGAGCTCGGCCCGCGCCGCCTGCGCATGCAGCGCTTCGGCGCGCTCGATCAGCCGGGGCATTGCGCCCAGCTTCACCGCCATCGGCGCTTGCCGCATCCATGCCGCGCACAAGGCGTCGATCGTGTGGACCTGCAGGCGCGCCGGATGGGCGACCAGTTCCCATCCGAACGCCGCGTCGCGGTCGAGCACGGCGCGGCCGAGGCGCCAGGTGAGCGCACGATGCGGCTCGCCCGGCATCGCGCATCCGGCCGCTTCGCGCAGCGCCTTGATGATCCGCTCGCGAATCTCGCCGGCAGCCTTGCGCGTGAACGTCATCGCGACGATCGCCTCGGGCCGCTCGACCTGCGCCAGGAGCGCCAGGCAACGCTGGATCAGGAGCTCGGTCTTGCCCGAACCCGCCGGTGCCTGGACGATGAACGAGCGCGTGACATCGAGCGCCGCCTCGCGCGCGGCGCCGTCGGGCCGACCGCTCGGCTCAGGCGTCGCCATCGTCTTCCGGCTCCTCGAAGCGCACCGAATCGATACGGCAGAGCGCCTGCAATCCGCAGACGCGGCACGGCGACGGCTTCGGACGCGGCGTTACGGTGGCCACGCCGGCGGCGAGCTCGGCCGCGAGCGCGCCCAGATGCCGTTCCCACCAGGCCTCGAGGGAGCGCCAGTCGGCAAAAGCGCCGATGGTGGCGACGTCGGCCAGCCCGGGCCACGCCGCGCGATCGGCGGCAATGCCCGATGCGGCGATGCTCGCGGTGCGAAGCTCGCCATGCGCCACGGCGCGCACCGCGAGCCCCGGCTCGGCCGCGCGCTGCGCCAGCGTATACGTACCGAGTTGCGATGAACGCGATCGATCGTCGAACCATTGCTTTGGTTTGGGTTGCTTGAGCACGCCGGTCTTGTAGTCGATGATGGCGACGCCGCCGTCTCCGAGCGCATCGATCCGGTCGACGCGCATCCGAAGGCCGATCCCGCTTAAGACCAAGTCACGCCGGGCTTCGACTGCGGCGACGGCGAACGGCGGCCTTGCGCGCTCGATGTCGAGCCATGCTCGCAGCAGCCGTTTGAGGCGCCGCGATTCGGCCGCGCGCACGGCATCTGGCACGTTGCGCCATCGCACCGCAGGCAGACACGCCATGCCCTTTCCGACGGCCGCCGCAATCTCGATGTCGAGCGTGTTGGGATCGAGCGCCAGCAGCCTCGCGCGATCCGTGACCGCGCTCCAGAATGCGGCGAGCGTTGCATGCACGAGCTGTCCGCGTTCCGCCGCCGCCAGGCCCGGCTTGGCCGTCGGCCACCGCTCGGCACCGAGCCGATGGCG
>JBIODY010000338.1:0-2816 GCA_044445505.1 Lysobacterales bacterium | reverse complement strand
CCTGGCCGAGACCGGCGCGTTCGAGGCCGTCCGCGAGTGCTGCGTGCGCGATGGCCACTTCCGATTCCAGGGTGCGCGCCGCCGCGGTGCTGCGCAGTTCGCCCCTGCCCCATAGCGGCCCGGTCGGATGGATGTCGCGCGTCGCGAGCCGCCGCGCCAGCTCCTCGTTCCACGGCTCGGGTCCGAAAATCGCATTGCTGCCATCGAGCATGAAGACCTCGCCGTCCAGGGCCCGATCCCAGACCTGGTCGGCAACGCGACGCGCGAGCAACGCGTTGAACAGCTCCGCACGCGCCGCCGACAGCGCGAAACCGCGCTGCGCGCGCGGCATGCGTCTGCCTGCGAACAGCGCTTCGGCGAGGGCGAGATTCTGTGCGTCGCGGCCGAAACGCTGCTCGCCGAAATAGTTGGGAACGCCGCGACTGCGGATCAGCGCAATGCGCGCGTCGACCGCACCGAAATCGCCGCGTACCCCGCGCAAACGGATCCGGAACCGGTTGCCGCGATGCGCGCCGCGCTTGAGCTTGCGGTTGTGGCGCGTCACGGCGAGCACGCGAACGCCGGGGATCTCGAGCGCACGCCAGTGCGGATCGGCTCGCCCGGGCAGCTGCACGGTGAATGTCTGGCGGGTGACCGCATGGCGATCCTTGAGACCCGCATAGCCGACCGCCAGCGGCGCCGCGCCGGCCGCATCGGCCAGCTGGCGTGCGACCCATTCGGTATTCGCGCCGGTTTTCTCGACCAGCAGGAACGCGTGCTCGCCCTCGCCACTCGGCTCGAAACCGAGCGTTTCCTCGACACGGAAATCTTCCGGCCTCGCGCGCAGCAGGCCGCTGGCCGGCGGTTCGCCGTGGGCATACGGCAACGCCGTGCTCATGCCTCGAGGTCCGGCTCGAGCCGGCGCGCCAGCGCCTCGAGTTCCGGAACATCGGAGCGGCTGACCGCCGCGGACGCGCGGATCCTTCGCAGCAGCACGATCGCGAACGCGGCGATGCCTTCGCCGCGACCGGTGAAGCCGAGCCCCTCGCTGGTCGTCGCCTTGACGCTGACGTCGCCGATCGGACAACCCAGGTCGAGACTGAGATTGCGCCGCATCGCCTCGACGTGCGGCGCAATCTTCGGCCGCTCGCAGACCACGGTCAGGTCCGCATTCGCGAGCGCGTAGCCATGCTCGATCATCAGCGCCGCGCAATGCAGCAGAAAATGCCGGCTGTCGACATCCTTCCAGCGCAGTTCGTCCGGCGGAAAATGCCGGCCGATGTCGCCGAGCGCGAGCGCGCCGAGCAGCGCGTCGCACAACGCATGGATCACCACGTCGCCATCGGAATGCGCAACCAGGCCACGTTCGTGCGCAATCCTCACGCCGGCAAGCACGACGTGATCGCCGGGTCCGAATGCGTGGATGTCGATGCCTTGGCCGATGCGCATTTTGAGGAGCTGGGGATTCGGGATTGAGGATTCGAGATCAGGGCTGGGGCCGGGATCGATGCGCGAAACTCGCCCCCGCCCCTGGTCGCTGGCCCCTCGTCCCTGCTTCAACAAGAACTCCGCCAACGCCAGATCCGCGGGCGTGGTCACCTTGATATTGCTCTCCGCGCCCTCGACGAGCAAAGGTCGATGGCCCGCGCGTTCCATTGCCATCGCCTCGTCGGTGATCGCGACGCCGGCGCGCTCGGCGTCCGCCAGCGCAGCGGTCAATTCGCTACGGCGGAACAATTGCGGTGTCAGCGCACGCCAGCGCGCCTCGCGCGGTTCGGTCGCGGCGACGCGACCATCGTCGTCGGCGCGCTTGAGCGTGTCGCACAACGGCGCGGCGAGCAGCGCGCCGCCGGCAGGAACGCCGCGATCGATCAGGCGCTCGATGTCGGCGACGGAAATGCAAGGCCGCGCCGCATCGTGCACCAGCACGAACGATCGCGCCCTGACTGATTCCGGCAGTGCGCGCAGGCCAGCCAGAACCGACCCGCTACGCTCATCCGCACCGATCGCAGTCAATACCGGCTTGCCGCCCAGCGTGTCGAGCTTCGGCCAGTGCGGATCATCCGCCGCGAGCACGACCATCAGCCCGGCGATCCGCGGCGTCGCGGCCAGGCGCTGCAATGTCCACAACAGCAGTGGTTGGCCGGCCAGCGCAACATACTGCTTGGGCAGCTCCGCGCCGAAGCGCGCGCCGCAGCCGGCAGCGGGCACGACGCACCACAAGGCCTCAATGCCCGCCATTCGCGTTCGTGTCATCGGCGTTGTTGCCGGTCGCCGGCTCGACGACCTGATAGAACGTCTCGCCGGGTTTCAACAGGCCGAGTTCGGATCGCGCCCGTTCCTCGACCGCCTCATCCCCATGCTTGAGGTCGTCGACTTCGGCAGAGAGGGTCTCGTTGCGCTTCTTCAGCTGCGCATTCTCGGCCTTCTGCTCGGCGACCTGCTGCTGCAGATGCCAGACCTCGCGCATGCCGCCGCGCCCGGTCCAAAAATGCACCTGCAGTGCAATCAGCACGATCAACAGGGCCAAGGCGAGCCAGCGCAGCACGCGCGTCCTCAGTGCCCGAAAGTCGGCAGGTTCGGAAACGCGTCCTTGCCGGCATAGCGCGCCGCCTTGCCGAGTTGTTCCTCGATGCGCAGCAACTGGTTGTACTTGGCGACGCGGTCGGAGCGGCACAGCGAGCCGGTCTTGATCTGGCTTGCGGTGGTCGCAACCGAGAGATCGGCGATCGTGGTGTCCTCGGTCTCGCCGGAACGGTGCGAGATGATCGCCGCGTACTTCGCCGCGTCGGCCATCGCGATCGCTTCCAGCGTTTCGGTCAGGGTGCCGATCTGGT
>JBIODY010000337.1:0-2826 GCA_044445505.1 Lysobacterales bacterium | reverse complement strand
GGTCATGGACGGCAAGCTCGCCGCACTCGGCATCCGCACCGTCGGCGAACTGCGCGGGTTCGATGCGCATGGGCTGGAGGCACGCTTCGGCCGCTACGGGCGGCGCCTGTCCGAACTCGCGCATGGCATCGACCGTGGCGAAGTGAAACCGGATCGTCCGACCCAGTCGATCTCCGCCGAGGACACCTACGCCAGCGACGTGCCGCTGAGCGCAATCGAACCGATGATCCGCGAACTCGCCGCAAGGACCTGGGCGGCGACGCGCGGCACCGAGCGCATCGGTCGCACCGTGGTGCTGAAGCTCAAGACGCGCGAATTTCGCATCCTGACCCGCAGCCGCACGCCGGACAGCGCGCCGCACAGCACCGAGGAGCTGACCGCGATCGCGCTGGCCTTGCGCGATCAGGTCGATCTGCCGGCAACCACCTTGTACCGGCTGGTCGGCGTCGGCCTCGCGAATTTCTTCGATCCGGACGACACGCCGACCCAGTCGGAGTTGTTCAACGTGTGAGTCGCGTGCGAATCAGCAGCGCGCGACCGCCGGCAATGCCGTGCATTCCGCATGCGATGCCACCGGCGCGGAAGCGTGGGCAACGGATGGCCCACCCCGCGCCAAGGCCTGCTCTGGCGCGGATTCCGGGTTTGCGGCGCCACCACGAATCGTCAGCACCACGCCGCCCACCGCCAGCACGCCGCCGGCCACCGCCAGCACGCCCATGGTCTGGCCGAGCCACAGCCACGCGATGATCCCGGCGAGCAGCGGCTGCACGTACAGGAAGCTCGACACGGTCGACACCGGCGCGCGCGCCAACGCCCAGTTCCAGGCCAGATAACCGACGATCGTCGGCGCGATCGCGAGATAGATCGCACTGGCGAGTTGCGGCGCCGAGGCGAGCGCAATCTTCGCCGGCAGATGCAGGCCGAACGGCAACAGGCCGAGCGTGCCGAAGAAGATGCTGAGGGTGGTGAACCCGAGCGATGTGGTGCGCGTGAGCAGCGGTTTCTGCCAGACGAAATAGATGCTGGTGGCCAGCACCGAGATCAGCACCAGCAACGCCATCGGCTCGAAACGCAGGCTGTGGCCGGAACCGAGCGTGACCAGGATCGCGCCCGCAAACGCCACGCTGAGCCCCGCCGTCATGCGCGCAGTCAGCGATTCGCCGAGACGCCATGCCGCGAGCGCCGAGATGACGCCCGGCGCCAGCGCGATGATCACCGCTGCCGAACCGGCCGGAACGCGCGTCATCGCATAACCCAGGCTCAGCTGATAGACGGTCATGCCGAGCAGGCTGAGCACGGCGACCGCCGGCCAGTCGCGCCGCGGCGGCAGCACGATCCGGCCGAGCGCGACCGGAATGCCGAGGATCAACGAGGCGACGCCGAACCGCAGCAGCGCCAGCTCGGCCGGCGAGAACGCGCGCAATCCGAATGCGATCGCGGCGAACGCGGACGACCACAGCACGATCGTCAGCGCTGCGGCGAGCAGTGGCAGCGCACCCGACCGGGTTTGCAGGGGAAGATTCATGACGACCTCGGTTCACCAGTACACATGACCGCGCGACGACGCCTCGGACCCGGCATCGCGGCGGCCCGGCGTGGCGTTGCCGGTCGGCTGCGGGCGCTTCGGAACCGCGCGCTTGGCGCGCACCCCGAACACGCCGGACCAGGACAACGGCTGCGTCGGATAGCCGTGCAGACCCAAGAGACCCGTAGCGATGGTGTTCATTTCTTTCAACACGGCACGTGCTCCTCTGCTTGCGATGATGTTGCCGAAGCGAGAAGATATGCCGCAAACGACACATGCGGTAGCGAAAAGTTTGACAGGCTGACTTGAGAATTATCGAAGATGGAACGTCCACCCCTGAACGCCCTGCAGATCTTTGTGAGCGCCGCCCGCGCGCAGAACATGACCCGCGCCGCGGAGCGCCTGCACCTGACCGTGAGTGCACTCAGTCATCAGGTGCGCACGCTCGAGCGTCGCTTGGGCTGCACCTTGTTCGTGCGCGGGCCGCGCGGACTCAAGCTGACGCCCGAAGGCGCCCTGCTGCTGCAGCGGGTCGCCCCGCATCTGGACGCGATCGATGCCGCGTTGCAGCCCTTGTGTGCGCGCCGCGATTGCGTGCTCAGCATCAGCTCGCTGCCCTCGCTGGCCTCGAGCTGGCTGGTGCCGCGCCTGCCGCGTTTCGTCGCGAAGGCTCCCGACCTCGAATTCAATCTCGATTCCTCGATCGAGCGCGTCGACTTCGCCGACGGCCGCTTCGATGGCGCGTTGCGCTACGGTCCCGGCAACTGGGACGGCGTCAACGCGGAATTGCTGTTCGAGGAATGGCTGACGCCGGTGGCGAGCCCGATGCTGCTAAAGGGTCGCAAGCCGCCGCGCCTCGATGAGCTCGGCGACTGGCCGCTGCTGGCTCCGGACGATCCGTGGCCGCGCTGGTTCGAGCAATTCGGCGGCAACGCGCCGGCGCGCTACGTCGCGACGTTCAGCGATTCGGACACCCTGCAACGCGCGACCGCCGAGGGCATGGGCATCTCCCTCGGGCGCGCGACGCTGAGGCGCCCGCTGGTCGAAAGCGGCCGTCTCGTCGCGCTGTTTCCCGAACGCATGAAGGCGCGTTATGCGCACTACCTGGTCTACCCGGACCGTTCGCGCGAGCACGCAGGATTCAAGGCATTCCGCGAATGGCTGCTCGGCGAAGCGGCCACGTTCCGCGACAGCGCCGCAGCGGGCGAACGAGCGGCATCGCGTCGCGGCACGAAGGCGTCGCCGCGCGCGGCGCCCGGCCACGGTGCGCGTTCCGCAGCCTGACGTGCCATTCCGACGCC
>JBIODY010000336.1:0-2842 GCA_044445505.1 Lysobacterales bacterium | reverse complement strand
ATCTGACCGAGCAGTCGCAGATCTACTTGACCCAAGGCGGTGCGTTCGACTCGTCACTGGCGACTGATACCAGCGCAGTCGGCAACGCCACGCTGCATTTCAGCGATTGCATGCATGGCACGTTGCAGTACACATTCTCCGACGGCAGCGGACGCAGCGGAACCATCCCGCTCACCCGGCTGCTCGCCAACGTGACCTGCGCGACCGCCGGCGACAGCGGCGTCGCCAACGACTACCTCTACTCCGGCGCCTGGGCCGACCCCGGCAACAGCGGCCAGGGCCTGGTGTTCGACGTGAACCCGCCGCAGAACATCCTGTTCGCGGCGTGGTACACGTTCGCGCCGACCGCGAACCAGGGCAGCGGGCCGGCCGGCCAGCGCTGGTACACGTTGCAGGCGCCGTTCCCGTCCGGCGCGCGTTCGCTGAGCGGCATCGGCATCTTCGAGACCACCGGCGGCGTATTCGACCATGCAGCGACCACCACCACGACCCCGGTCGGCAGCGCGAACCTCGTGTTCCATTCCTGCGGTTCGGCCACGCTGAGCTATTCGTTCACCGGCGGCGCGAATGCGGGCCGGAGCGGCAGCCTGGATCTAACGCGCGCGATCGCGGCGCCGGCAGGCTGCCATCTATGAGTGGTCGCGATGCATCGGTCGCGCGCGAAATCGTAGAATAGCGGGCTGCGACAGCCGTGCAGGACCGATCCTGCACGGCCGTCGCAACGCCGGCCGCATTGTCCAGAACCACGACAGGAATCCGTATGGGCAGAGGCCCGAGCATCGAGAACCGCAAGAACGCCGAGGACGCGCGCCGCGGCAAGGTATTCACCAAGCTGATCCGCGAGATCACGATCGCCGCACGCAACGGCGGCGACCCGGCGACCAACGCGCGCCTGCGCCTGGGCGTGGACAAGGCGCTGTCGGCGAACATGACCAGGGACACGATCGAGCGCGCGATCCGGCGCGGCTCGGGCGTCGACGGCGCCGACGACATGCAGGAAATGCGCTACGAGGGTTACGGCCCGTCCGGTGTCGCGCTGATCATCGACACGATGACCGACAATCCGGTGCGCACCGTCTCCGACGTGCGCCACGCGTTGTCCAAGCACGGCGGCAATCTCGGCACCACCGGCTCGGTCGCGTTCCAGTTCAAGCGCGCCGGCGAATTCGTTCTCGACACCACCGCGGCCGGCTCCGAAGACAAGCTGCTTGAAGCCGCACTCGATGCCGGGGCCGACGATGTGCAGACCGACGGCGGCAGGAGCACCGTGCTGTGCGCGCCGGAGAATTTCGAAGCGGTGAAGAAGGCGTTGGGCGCAGCCGGGTTCGAACCGCTGAGCGCCGACGTCGTGATGCGTCCGGAAAACCGCGTCGCAGTCAATGCCGAAGCCGAAGAAACGCTGCGTGACCTGCTCGACTGGCTGGACGAACTGGACGATGTGCAGGACGTGTATCACAACGCCACCCTGGCGGAATAAACCGCTCCCTGCGTTACCACGCCCCCGCGTTTTCCGCATCCGAACGCTTGAAGTACAGCTGTCGAACAAGCGCCCCTTCATGAAAATTCCAAGTCCAACCAACAGCAAAGGGTACGGCCGGCTCAGTGACCGGATCCGCACCGCACGGCATCGGGCGGGAATTTCGCAGACTTCGTCCACCCGGCGAGCAGCATTGACCGCACGCGATTTTCGCGCGGTTCAGCGCACGCCCGTTTCGTTCCGCGCGATCACCAGCCGCTGGATCTCGCTCGTGCCTTCGTAGATCTCGGTGATCTTCGCATCGCGGAAATAACGTTCCAGCGGCATCTCCTTCGAATACCCCATGCCACCGTGGATCTGCACCGCCTGGTGGGTGATCCACATCGCGGCTTCCGACGCGAACAGTTTCGCGACCGAGGCCTCGGTGCTGAAGCGGCCACCGTTCTTCTCGGTCTGGCCCTTCGCGAACGCGGCGCGCAGCACCAGCAAGGTTCCCGCGTCGAGGCGGCATTTCATGTCGGCGATCTTGGCCTGGATCATCTGGAACGAACCGATCGGCTGGCCGAACGCCTTGCGTTCGCGCACCCAGGCGAGGCTCGCCTCGTAGGCCGCTCGCGACAGGCCGATCGCCTGCGAGGCGATGCCGATACGGCCGGCATCGAGCACGCCCATCGCGATGCCGAAGCCCTTGCCTTCCGCGCCGAGCAGGTCGGCAGCGGGACATACGTACTCCGCGAACTCGATCTCGCAGGTCGCCGAAGCGCGGATGCCGAGCTTGGGTTCGACCTTGCCGGCGTGGAAACCTTCGCGCCCCGTGTCGATGATGAATGCGGACACGCCCTTGGCGCCGACGCCCGGCGTGGTGATCGCGAACAGCACGATGTATTTCGCGACCGGACCCGAGGTGATCCAGCTCTTCTTGCCGTTGATGACCCAGTCACCGTCCGCGTTCCTCGTCGCGCGCGTATGCATCGCCGATGCATCGGAACCCGACTGCGGCTCGGTCAACGCATACGCGCCGATCGCCTCGCCAGTCGCGATCGCGCGCACATACTTCTGCTTCTGCTCCTCCGTGCCGTACTTGAGGATGCCGTTGCAGTACAGCGAGTTGTTCACCGACATGATCGTCGAATGCGCGCAATCGGCCGCCGCGATCTCGATCATCGCCAGCGCATACGCGATCGGGTCCATGCCGGCGCCGCCGTATTCGTGCGGCACCTCGATGCCCATCAGGCCGAGCTGGCCCATCTCGCGGATGTTGGCGAGCGGGAACTCGCCGGACTTGTCGAATTCGGCGGCGACCGGCGCGATGCGCTTCTGCGCGAAGTCGCGCGCGATGGCCTGGATCGACAGCTGGTCGTCGGT
>JBIODY010000335.1:0-2844 GCA_044445505.1 Lysobacterales bacterium | reverse complement strand
TAAAGATTGAGCACATAACTCTCGAGTTTGCGCGACTGCGTGTACCAGAAGCTCGACAGCGACAGCGTGGAGGAGTTGAAGCCGCCGAGAATCGGCTGTTCGCTCTTGGTCTTGTTGTACCGGAAGCTGGCGCGATGGCCGTCGGTGATATTCCAGTCGATCTTGCCGAGGTACAGCTTGCTGTCCTGGTTCGCGTTGGAGGCATTGAGATCGCCCGGGGTCAGGCCGTAGCCGCTCGCGATGTCGATGATGCGGCTGAGGTCGGCCTGGCTGATGTTGACCTCGTTGCCGCGGCCGGAACCGAGCGGACCGTAATCCGGCGCCGGCGCGAGCGTCTTGGATTCCTCGTAGCTGAGGAAGAAGAACAGCGTGTCCTTGATGATCGGTCCGCCGACCGTGGCGCCGAAGGTCTTCTTCGCGCTGTAGCCGGCGAAATCGGCCGGCTCGTCGCTGGTCAGGTCCTTCGCGTTGGTGTACGCGTAGTACACGTCGCCATGGAAATCGTTGGTGCCGGACTTGGTCACGATGTTGATGTTCGCGCCGACCGCGCGCTTGTTGGTCACGTCGAAGTTCGCGGTCGAGATGTTGTATTCCTCGATCGCGTCGAACGACAGCGGCTGGTTCAGCGACGGCAAACCGTTCGCCTCGAGGCCGAACGAGTCGTTGGTCGCGACACCGTCGATCGTGATGTTGTTGTAGCGGCTGTTCTGGCCGAGCGCCGAGATCTCACCGCGCCCCTTGTTGGTCAGGTTGATGTTCGGATCGAGGCGCGCGATGTCCTGGATCGAACGACCCGGATTCGGCAGCACCTTCAGCTCGCGGCTGGATACGTTCGTGCTGAGACCCTTGTTGTCGGCCTGAAACACCGCACCCGGCGCAGCAGCCGTGACCGTGACGCCTTCGAGCGTGGTTGCGCTGGCGGCGACGGTCAGGTTCAGCGTGGTTTCCTCGGCAAGCTTGAGGTACACGTCCGGCTGTTCGGCGCTGGCGCCACTGCCCGAGGCCTTGACGTCGAATGGACCGCCGACACGCAAACCCTGCGCGGCGTAACGTCCGTTCGCGTCGGTGACGACCGTACGCGACGTGCCCGACGGCATGTGCACGATCTCGACCGTGGCGCCGGCGACCGGTTTACCGCCTGCGTCGACGATGCGGCCGCTCAACGACGAAGACGTGTTCTGCGCAAACGCGGCGGAAGCCGCGAACAGCGCGCCGATTACCCACGGCAGCAGCCGCATGCGGAAGTGCTTGTTCATTGATATTCGCCTCTCTTGTATCGTCGGGATTGCAGACACAAAAAGCGCCATCCGGGCCCTTCGACTCCGATATTGCGCAAAGTTGAATCGGCCGCCGCTGGCGGCGAGGATGTACGGGAGGCCAAGGCCTCCGCCGAGCTCTTAACGGCAGTTTAACAGCGCTTCATGGCGAATTTGTAACAACCCGTCACATCAGAACAGCAGAATCTGCTCGCGGTCCCAAGTCCAGCCGGGCATCCGGCGCAGTGCGCAACGCATGCCGCGCAGCGACGCAAGCACGGAACCCGACTGCAAGCCGGGACATCATCCGGTCGCTCGCGAAGACGCTGGGCGCCGTGTGCGGGCGACGTGATCTCGCGCCCACCCGGTTCGATCAGTGCACCAGCCGCAGGTACGCAACCGCGCCGTCGAGGAACATTTGCACCGACAGCGCAACCAGCAGCATGCCCATCAGGCGCTCGACTGCGGTCAGCACACTGGTGCCGAGATGACGGAACAGAAGGGTCGAGGACATCAGGATGAACGCGGTCGCGAGCCATGCGAAGAACAGTGCGAGGCTCCAGTCCGCGGTGCGCCCCGGGTTGCTGTTCGCGAGCAGCATCACCGCCGCCATCGTCGACGGGCCGGCGACCGCGGGAATCGCCAACGGAACGATGAACGGTTCGCCATCCGCGTCGCCGAAAATCCCGTGTTCCGGCGGAAAGATCATGCGCACGCCGATGATGAACAGCACGATGCCGCCGGCGATGCTGACCGATTCCTGCTTGAGCTGAAGCAGATGCAGCAGGTACTGGCCGCCGAACAGGAACGCGAACAGCACCACCAGCGCGATCAACAGTTCGCGCACCAGCACCAGCCGCCGCCGCTCGGCCTTGACGTTGCGCAGCAGGCTCAGGAACAAGGGGATATTGCCGAGCGGATCCATGATCAGGAACAGCAAGATGCCCGCCGACAACGTGCTCATCGAGGTTTCCAGGACCGCTCTCCTGCCGGTGTCGCGCTCAGTTCACGAGACCGGCGATTCACGCAAATCCAGCACCCTGCCGCGTGCAACCAACCCTTCCGCACCAAGCAGCCACGCGACCGCCGCGGCCGCATACGCAGGATCCGGATGCGCCAGCGTGTCCTCGCCATAGTATGCCGCGCGGCGCAGCGTCGTGCGCATCGGCCCCGGCAACACGGCGTGGGTGCGTACGGGCGAACTCTCGGTTTCTTCGTGCACGATCGAGGCGAGACCCTGCAGCGCGTACTTGGTGACGCCGTAGCCGCCCCAGAACGCGTTGCCGACCCGCGCGACGTCGTCGAACACGAACACGATCGAAGCGTCGTCCGCGCGACGCAGCAACGGCAGGCAGGCCCGGGTCATCAGGAACGGCGCAGTCAGGTTGACCTGCTGGACGCGGTTCCATTCCTCGGGTGTCTGCTGCTCGAAAGGCTGCAGGCTGTCAAAGCGTGCGGCCGCATGGACAAGGCCGTCCAGACGGCCGAACTCGCGCTCGATCGCCGCGCCGAGATCGGCGTGGTCCTGCGGTGTCGCGCCGGCCAGATCCATCGGATAGATCGCCGGCGGCGGCGCCTGGAGGCTGCC
>JBIODY010000334.1:0-2845 GCA_044445505.1 Lysobacterales bacterium | reverse complement strand
TGGGTGCGTAAACAGATGGACTCCGGCGGCCGTTATTCATACGTGACCGCGGGCGAGCGCAGCAAGGTGAATGCGAAACTCGACGAGATGAACCGGCTGTTCCAGAAAAATGGCGATACCACGAAGATGACGGACGTCGACAAGACAGCAATGTTCAACAGTCAGGAAGAGGTCAATGCGATCCTGACCAAGCGCGACAACGAGCGGCTGATCTGCAAGAACGAGATGCCGATCGGCTCGCATATTCCGATCAAGACCTGCGTGACGGCAGGCGAGATCGAGGCGCGCCGGCGCAATGACACCGACTACCTGCGCCGCAATCAGAACTCGCCTCAACTGCGCAGTGGCAGTTGAGCAAGGAAAGTGTAGTGTCGTCGTCTCGGGAGTCACGCGTGCATGGACAACATAGCCATGGCACTCTTCCGACCCAGCATGCGGCGATAGTGTAGTAGTCTGCATCGTACGAACGCGCTGCACAGAGGGGTGAGGACCGTGTCCAAGACCGACGATCTGCCCAAGCCGACTGAAGCCGAACTCGGCATCCTGAATGTGCTCTGGGAGCGCGGACCGAGTACGGTCCGCGACGTGCACGACACGCTGTATCGTGACGAAGGCGCCGGCTACACGACGGCGCTGAAGCTGCTGCAGATCATGCACGCCAAGGGCCTTGTCGTGCGCGACGACTCCGAACGCGCGCATGTGTTCCGCCCGGCGATCAGCAAGGAGCGCACGCAGAAGCGCTTCCTGCTCGACATGGTGCAGCGGGTCTTCGACGGTTCGCCCTCGCAACTCGTGCTGCAGGCGCTCGGCGGACGGCCGCGCGCGACGCGCGAGGAAGTCGAGGAGATCCGCGCGCTGCTCGACAAGCTCGAAGGAACGAAGCCGTGAGCGCGTCGCTGGTTGGGTGGTCGCCGTGGATCGGGGCGCTCGGCTGGACCCTGCTGCATTTCGTTTGGCAGGGTCTGGTCATCGGCGCCGGTTTCGCGGTGCTGCGTGCGCTGCTGCCGAAGCAGCGTTGCGATGCGCGCTATGCGGCCGGCCTTGGCGCGCTCGCGTTGATCGCGATCTGCCCGGTGCTGACGTTCTCGACCCTGGTGCATCGGCAGACGATCGAGGCTGCGCTCGCGGCGACGGCGACGTCGGGTGCGCCAGCACGCGTCGCGACGGCGATCGCGTCGGCGGACGCCGGCGTTGCGCTCGGGATCGACGCGTATCTGCCCTGGCTGGTGCTGGTCTGGGTCCTCGGCGTGTTGTTCATGGCAGGCCGCGCGCTGCATCAGTGGCGGGTGCTCGCGCATGTCGCGCGCCATTGCGCGGTGCCGAGCGTCGAACTCGAGTCGGTGCTCGGTGGCCTTGCGCGCCGCTTCCGGTTCGTGCGCCGGATCCGCGTGCTGGTCTCCGAACGCATCGATACGCCGACCCTGATCGGCTGGCTGAAGCCGGTCATCCTGCTGCCGACTGCGGTTGCGCTCGGATTTCCGCGCCAGCAGATCGAACTGATCCTGGCCCACGAACTCGGTCACCTGCGCCGCTACGATCATCTGGTCAATCTCGCGCAGGCATTGCTTGAAACGCTGCTGTTCTACCACCCGGTCGTGCACTGGATCTCGACCGAGGTGCGCAACGAACGCGAAATCTGCTGCGACGCGCTGGTCCTGCGCGTGACTTCGGGCGAACCGCGCGAGTACGCGCGCACCCTCGCTGCGCTCGAGGAGCTGCGTCAGCCATCGGTGCAGGTCGCGCTGGCCGCCAACGGCGGCGTGCTGCTCGAGCGCGTGCGCCGTATCGTCGGCATGCCGGCAACCGGTCTGACCACGGTGCGGCCGAACTCGGGATTGTGGTTGCTGGTCGCGGCCGGTCTGGTCATTGCGCTGTCCTCGGTACTCAGGATCAGCCACGAGGATCCCGGATTCGGCGTGCGGGGTCTGGTGATCGACTGGTTGCCGAAGGTCGAGTCGCGCGCGTTGCCGATGCTTGCGCTGACCCTGCCGCGCCACCGGCAGCATTTCGAACTGGCCGTCGATGCATCATCGCCGGTGCCGCAGGCGACGCCGATCAAGCCTGTGCCGTTGCCCGGTGCGGAGCCGGTTTCCGTGCAGGCGCGGACCATCGATGCGGGCACGCCCGTAGTGAAAACGCTGCCGGCGAATCCACTGCCGGTTGCCGATCCGGTTCCCAGGCACGCGGCGCCTCCAGCACCCGCGCCGGCGGAAGCGGTCGCGACTGTTCCGGCGCCTTCCGCACCGGTGCACGCCGGGCCGCTGGTCAAGGCCGCTGCGACACCGGCCACGCGACCCACAGCGACGCATATCGTCGCCCCCGAATACCCCGCGTTCGCACGCGGCGGCACCGAGCGCGTCGAGGTCAGTTTCACGATCGGCTCGAACGGCGGCGTCCGCGATATCGCGATCGCCAGCGCCGATGTGGATGCTGCATTCAAGCGCGCCGCCGAGCGCGCGCTGCGGCAGTGGCGATTCGACCCGGCGACGTTGGCGGCCGGTGGCTCGCTGCGCTACACCCAGGTCTTCGTGTTCACGCCGGGTGGCAAGCGCAAATCCGGGGATGAGCCCGACTGTGTGCAGGCGACCGGTTCGCACATCTGCCGGCTCGCCGATGAGGCGTCGCGCGCCGCCGTGGCCCGGCGTTAACGCAAGCATCAGTCCGGCTTAACGAAGCTTTAATTCATGCGTGCCTATAGTCAGGCCACTGTAGTTTGCTCGACACTCCTAAGTCAGGTCTGGTGACTGGCAGATTACGGTAATCGGGGCAGTAGCTTTTTGGCCCAAGCGAGGTGTGTTCCCCCAATGACACCTCCTTGGGCCATTTTCTTTGCGGCGCCCGCCGC
>JBIODY010000333.1:0-2848 GCA_044445505.1 Lysobacterales bacterium | reverse complement strand
TGCTTGCGGAACTCGAGCAGGCGATGAGCGAGTTCGACGCGGCGATAGATGCCGGCGCGAGCGCACAGGCGCATGCGGCAAAGACCCGGCTCGACGGACTGCGTCGACGCATCGAAACGCCGTTGCCGCGCCCGCTCGTGCAGCGTCTGGTCGCAGCCGAGCAGCGTCACGCCGGAATCAGCCAATGGCAGCAGTGGGCCGACAACCAGCGCCGCCGCCAGCTCTGCGAGGAGATCGAAGGGTTGGCGTCCTCGGGCCTGCATCCGGATGCGGTCGCCACGCGGGTGCGCGAAGCGCAGGCGGAATGGGTCCGGTTGGACGCGATCGAAAACCGCAATGCCGCCCGACCCGACGGCCTCGCACGGCGATTCCATGCCGCCTGCCGTGGTGCGATCGCGCCGACCCAGGCGTACTTCAGGAAACGCCAGGAATTGCGCCAGTCGCATGCGCAGCAGATCGGCGGCGTGCTCGAGCGTGCCGCATTGCCGGAAGACAGCACGGATTGGCCGGCGATCGCGACGCTGCGCCGCGAAGTCGCCGAGGCCCTGCGTGGGCTCGACGCGATCGAACCGCGCGAGCGCAAGATGCTGGCACAACGCCTGAAAGCGAGCCTCGCCGATCTGGACGCTCGCATTGCGCGCCGCGATGCGGACGTCGAGTCGGCAAAGAGCACCCTGATCGGCCAGGCCGAGGCATTGAGCAAGGGCGGATTGCAGCGCGGCGCAGTCGCCTCCGCGCGCGACCTGCAGCAGCGCTGGCAGCGCGCCGGCAACGGGCGCCGTGCGCGCGACCAGGCGCAGTGGAAGCTGTTCCGCGCCGCGATCGATGCGGTGTTTTCCGGCCTCGACGCCGAGCGCGCCGCACGCCACGCGCAGGATACCGATGCGCGGGCACAAGCCGAGGCGCTGTGCGCGGAGCTGGAAACGCTCGCGGCAGCGGAAACGCCCGAACGCGGCGCGACGGCGCGCGTGCAAGCGGCGTGGGACGCATTGCGGACTGGCGATGAAACGCTGCTGCGTCGTTTCGCCGATGCGCAGGCGCGGTTGCGCGACGCAGCGAAACTTCGCGAACGCGCACGCCGCACCGCCCGCTTCGATGCTTGGCTGTAACGCTAGCGGGTGTGCCGCTCGGCCGAGCGCCACGACGAACCAATCATGATATTGCGCGAGCGCTGGAACGGCGCAGCGCCGACCGATATCGATCCGGCGCGCCTCGCGACGCGCTTCGAGGCGGCCGCTGCCGAATCGTCGCATGCCGGCGGTGCGAACGATCCGCGGCCGTTCCGCGAAACCCTGCTCGAGCTGGAACTGCTCGCGGGACTGGCACCCCCGGCCGGGGACCGCGAGCAGTGGCGCCAGTTGCAGGTCGCACGCCTGTCCGCGCGGTTGCGCGGCGATGCCGCTGCGACGACTGCCGTTGAACTCGCCGACCTGCTGGCGCGCTGGACGACGCTCGGTGTCGCACCCGACGCGGATTTCGATGCGCGTCTCGAACGCGGCCTGGCTGCGGTGCTGGAAACACTGCCGTGAACCGGATTGCCGCGCTGCCATGACGGCTTCAGCGCCGATTCCTTGCATGGCCGACGATCCTGCGTCCGCGTTCGGTGCGATGCGTGCGGCGCAGCTGCGCGAGCCGCTTGCGGACTGGTCCACGCGCGCACGACGCCTGCGTGCGCTCGAAACGGCGATCCGCGACAATCGGGTCGCGATCGCCGCTGCGATCGCGGCCGATTTCGGGCGACGGCCTGCGGAGGAAACCGACTTGCTCGAAGTCTTCCCGAGCCTGTCGGGCATCCGCCATGCGCTGAAACACGGCCGCAGCTGGATGCGGCCGCGGCGGCGCCGCACCGGGCTCTGGTTCCTGCCCGCACGCAGCGAAATCCGTGCTCAGCCGCTCGGCGTGGTCGGCATCATCGCACCGTGGAACTATCCGCTGTATCTCGCGGCTGGTCCGCTGACCGATGCGCTGGTTGCCGGCAACCGTGCCCTGCTCAAGATGCCGGAATTGACGCCGCGTTTCTCGGCATTGTTCGCCGAGTTGATCCGGAAATATTTCGCAGCCGATGAGGTTGCCGTCGTCAACGGTGATGCCGGCGTGGCACGTGCGTTCGCGGCGCTGCCGTTCGACCACCTGCTTTTCACCGGCTCGACTTCGGTCGGGCGCGAAGTGATGCGCGCCGCGGCCGCGAACCTGACTCCGATCACGCTCGAACTCGGCGGAAAGTCGCCTGCGCTCATCGGTCCGCAAGCGCGTTTCGCGCATGCGGTCGAGCGCATTGTGCTCGGCAAGCTGCTGAATGCCGGGCAGACCTGCATCGCGCCGGACTACGTGCTGCTGCCGCGTACGCACATGACGGCTTTCGTCGATGCGGCGCGGGCCGCTGTCGCGCGGCTCTACCCTGCCCTCGCATCGAATCCGCAGTACGCGAGCATCGTGTCCGATCGGCACCACGTACGCCTGGTTGCGCTGCGCGACGGCGCGACGGCTGCGGGCGCAACGGCGCATGTGCTGGCCGAAGCGGACCCCGCCGCGCGCGTGTTTGCGCCGACCCTGCTGAGCGGTGTCGATGAGCGCATGCCGGTCATGCAACAGGAGGTATTCGGTCCGCTGTTGCCGCTGGTGCCCTACGACACCCTGGATGATGCGCTGGCCTATATCGGCGCCCATGCGCATCCGCTCGCGCTCTATGTGTTCGAGGAGAATCGCACGACGATCGACCATGTGCTGGCCCGGGTCAGCGCCGGCGGCGCCAGCGTCAACGACACGATCCTGCACATCGCCCAGCACGACCTGCCGTTTGGCGGCACCGGGGCGTCGGGCATGGGCGCGTATCACGGGGAGGATGGCT
>JBIODY010000332.1:0-2858 GCA_044445505.1 Lysobacterales bacterium | reverse complement strand
GGCTTCGCCGTTGTGGATCGGGCCCTTGCCGTCGCGGGTCAGCCGGTAGTTGAGTCCGCTCGCCAGATCGACCGTGTACAGGTTCTGGTTGCTGACGAACGAGACATAGCCGCCGCGCGGCGACACCTTGGCGTCGTTGACCTCGAAGCCCTTTGGCGTCAGCGCGCGCAGTTCGTTGCCGGGCTTGGCGTCGAGGTCGTACAGCCACAGGCGCTCGTTGACGCTGAACAGGAGTTTGCGGCTGTCCGGCGCCCAGCGATAGGACACGATGCCCTTGAGCTGGGCGATGCGTTCGCGCTCGCGGCGCGCCTTCTCGGTGTCCGACAATTCCTTCTGCTCTCCGACTGCGGTCGCCTCGACGAGGCGGCGAGTCTCGCCGCTGGCGATCTCGTATTGCCACAGGTCGAGCAGGTTCTGGTCGTCTTCGCGGCCGCGCAGGAACGTGACCCGGCTGCCATCCGGCGCAATCTTCAGCGCGCGCGGAGTGGGCCCGTTGATATCCGGATCGGAAAAAATGCGTTCGATGGTCAGGCGTTCGGCGTGCACGAAAGGGCTCACGGCAAGCAGGGTGGCGAGAAACAGGCGATGCATGGCGGGCTCCGGCGGAAGCGAACATTATCAACCGCGCGACTTCGCGTCCGAAAGATCCGCGTGGAAGCGGACCAGGATGGCCCGCCGTGCCGATATCCGCAGGCGGGAGGACACGCCACGCAACCGCACGGCGTGGATCCATCGCGCCGCGACGGCATCAACGGCGTGGGCTTGGCGAGAAAATCGTCGATGCCAGCGGCGCGACTGCGCTCGACCTCCTCGGCGCTGACGTTCGCGCTGATCGCGATCACCGGCTTGCGCGTTCGACCGCGCGTCCGTTCATCGGCACGCACCGCCGCGGCCAGCGCATAGCCGTCGTCGCGCGGCATGTGCAGGTCGGTCAGCAACAGCGCGAAACGCCCGCTGCGCCACAGCTGCAAACCGCGACGCCATCGGCGGCCGTGCTGGAAACCCGCGAAGAAAGTCTCGGCCGCGCCGGTCAATCCGGCATGTTGCGCAGGCAAAGTTTCATGGCGCGCGGCCAGCGCAGCGCAGACGCGCTCAGCGTGCAGCGCCTTGCCGGAACAGGATGCGCTTTTCCGCCTCGCTCATCGGCGCATCACCTGGTGGGCGGACCGCATCGCCTCTTGCATAGGCGCGCCGGGTCGCCGGACGCGCCGCGATCGCGGCATGCCAGCGGCGCACCTCGACAAACGGCGTCAGGTCGAGCGGCGCCTTCGAGTACGGATCGATCCACGGATAGCACGCCATGTCGGCAATGCTGTAGTCGTCACCGGCGACGAAAGTGCGGCCGGAAAGCTGACGGTCGAGCACGCCGAGCAGTCGCTGCACTTCGAGTGTGTAGCGTTCGATCGCGTACGGGATCCGTTCCGGTGCGTACACGTTGAAATGACCGTACTGGCCGGTCATCGGCCCGAGTCCGCCCATCTGCCAGAACAGCCATTCGTTGACCGCGATGCGACCGCGCAGGTCCTGCGGGATGAAGCGCTTGGTCTTGTTGGCGAGATAGAGCAGGATCGAGCCCGATTCGAAAACGCTGATCGGTGCGCCGCCGTCGCTGGGTGCGTGGTCGACGATCGCCGGCATGCGGTTGTTCGGCGAGATCTTCTGGAACTCCGGCTTGAACTGGTCGCCCTTGCCGATATCGACCGGCTTGATCGTGTAGTCGAGGCCGCTTTCCTCGAGGAACAGGGTGATCTTGTGGCCGTTCGGTGTCGGCCAATAGTGCAGGTCGATCATTGAGGTCTCCACTTGAACATTCAAAATGGGGACGCTCCCGGCACGGCTCAAGCGCCGCGCAACCGGTCCGGCAGGCCGCTCCAGCGTTCGAGGCGATGCGCAATCGCGGAGCGCACGATCGCCTCCCCGCCGTGCACCGCGACATGGGTTCGCGCCCGCGTGACGGCGGTGTAGAGCAGTTCGCGGCCGAGCACTCGGTTCGGTGCGTCCGGCAGCACCACCGCGACGGTGTCGAATTCCGAGCCCTGGCTCTTGTGCACGGTGATCGCGAATGCGGACTCGTGCGCCGGCAGTGTGTACGGCGCGAATGCGCGCAGCGCTCCGTCCGCACCCGGGAACCAGACCTCGAGCTCATCGGTCGGGGTACGCCACGCGATGCCGATGTCGCCATTGAACAGGCCGCGCCGGTAGTCGTTCGCGGTCACCATAACCAGGCGCCCGTGGTACCAGGCCGCGCCGCCGCCCAGCGCTTCCTCGATCGCGCGACTGATCGCGATGCTGCCGAACGCACTTTCGCGCAGTGCGGTCAGGATGCGCATGCGCGTCGCTCGCGCGAGCGCCTCGTGCACCGATTCCGCCGCACCGATGTCGCGGCAGGTCGCAATCCAGTGCTCGCGCAGGCTCCGCTCAAGCTCGGCGCGATCACCGCGCCGCCACTCGATATCCGCAGCGCCTCCACGCAGAACAGCGAGCGCCGCTTCCGCATCGCCATCGCGGATCGCACGCGCAAGCGTGCCGATGCCGCTGTCCGCGCCGAAGCGATGGCTGTGCTGCAACTCGACGAACGCGTCGGCCAACGCGAGGTGCGACGCCTCGCCACGCACGACGTCGAAACCGGTGATCGCCGACAGATCGTCGGCGACCCTGGGCGAGTAGCGGTTGACGTCGGGGCCGCGCGCGCCGATCGAGGCCAGCACGTGACCGGCTTCGACCGACGCGAGCTGGTCGACGTCGCCGAGCAGGACCAGCGCGGTGTGGTCGGCGAGACCGTCGAGCAGATGCGCCATCAACGGCAGGTCGATCATCGAAGCCTCGTCGACGACCACGACGTCGGCCACGACCGGGTT
>JBIODY010000331.1:0-2860 GCA_044445505.1 Lysobacterales bacterium | reverse complement strand
TGCCTTCCCTTCCCCCGCGCCGCGGGGAAGGAACAGCGAACCCAAAGCGCTTGCCTTCCCTTCCCCCGCGCAGCGGGGGAAGGTGCCGAAGGCGGAAGGGGGCGCTTTTCGCACGCGAAATTGCCGCGATGCTATTCCTCGCGCTTGCGCCGCGCGCGCGGATGCGCGGCGTCGTAGACCTTGGCCAGATGCTGGAAATCGAGGTGGGTATAGATCTGCGTGGTGCCGATGTCGGCATGCCCGAGCAGTTCCTGCACCGCGCGCAGGTCGCCGGAGGATTCGAGCAGATGGCTCGCGCAGGAATGGCGCAACAGGTGCGGATACACGCGCTTCCACACGCCCTGCTGCTGCGCGCGGCGCTTGAGCCGCGCACGCACGCCGTTCGGAGTCAGCGGCCCGCCGCGTGCGCCGAGTACGAGCGGGTCGTCGTCGCCCCGGTGATCCTGTTCGCGCAAGCGCGCGAGTGCCGCGAGCGCCTTCGAGCCGACCGGCACGATGCGCGTCTTCGAGCCTTTTCCGGTTACCCGCAGCAAGCCGGCCGCCGGGTCGAGATCGCGCCAGCGCACCCCGCACAGTTCCGCGACGCGCAGGCCGCTCGAATACAGCAGTTCCAGCAGCGCGCGATCGCGCACCGACTCGACATCGTCGCCCGGCACCTCGACGAGCTGCGCCATTTCGTCGGCGTCGAGGACTTCGGGCAGCTTGCGCTTGAGCTTCGGCGAACGCAGGCCGATCGCCGGGTTCATCGCGACTTCGCCGTCGCGGGCGAGAAAGCGGAAGAAACTGCGCCACGCTGAAGCCAGCCCGCGCAACGTCGAGGGCGAATAGCGTTTGACCCGATGCTCGTTGGCCAGCAGCGACTGCACCTGATCGGCTTTCAGGTCGCGCCAGCGCGCGACGCGGTGCGCCTGCGCGAAATCGGCGAGCCGCGCCAGCGCATTCGCGTAGTGTTCGAGTGTGCTCGGCGCATAGCGACGCTCCGCACGCAGATAGGTCAGGAACCGATCGATCGCGCCGCCCAGCGCCGCGTCCACGTCATGCGGCCGGGAAACGCGCGAGCGCGGTGCCGACCGCCTCGCTGATCAACTTCAGGAATACCGTGCCCATGCCAGGATGGAAACGGTTCGGATCGTGGCTGCCGACGCTGAGCATGCCGATCTCGCCGATCGGCAGCAGCACCGCCGAATGCACCTCGCCGGCCTTGGCACCGAACAGCGCATCGAGCTTGTCCTGCTGCAGGCGCCCGCAAAGCGGCTCGGCGCGCTTGAAGAACTCGGCGAACGCCGGAAACGCCGGCACACCGGCCGGCTCGGCGATCAGCCATTCCGCCGCCGGCAGCTCCGGGTCGGCACGGAACAACACCAGGCGCACGAGGTCGGTATCGAAATCCTCGGTCAGCGCGGCGACCACCGCATTCGTTGTTTCCGGCAACGTCTTCGCGCGCATCAGCGCGAGAGTCAGCGTGTGCACGCGCACCATCAGCGTCTCGTTCTCGTGCGCGATCTCGATCAGGTCGTGCAGGCGCCGGCCGAGCTCGCGGTTCTTGTCGCGCAGCACGTCGAGCTGGTAGCTCGCCAGCGACGCGGCCGAACCCTGTTCGCGCGGCAGCACCAGGGCGAGCGCGAGATCCGGGAACTCGTTTAGGAATTCCGGATGGCGACGCAGGTAGCTCGCGACTTCCATCGCGTTGAGACCGTCCTTGACGCTGAGTTCGCTCATGGCTTCCTCATTCGGATGTTACGTGCCGTGCATAGTGATATGGCACTCAAGTATCCATCCATGGAGCGCCCTCCAGTCGGCATCCATGCCTCCTCCTCAGCCGCCTGAGGGCGGCTTCGACCACTCGCCCTCGAACACGAACGCGGCCGGTCCGCTCATCCATAGCGGATGGCTCGAACCCTGCCAGCCGATGCCGAGTTCTCCGCCGGGCAATGCGACAGTCACTTCGGCGTCGAGCTTAGCGCGCCGACGCAATACCGCAACTGCGGCGCAGGCGCCGCTGCCACAGGCCAGGGTCTCGCCGACGCCGCGTTCCCAGACCCGTAACGCGATCGCCGTGCGCGAAAGGACTTGCGCGAAGCCGACGTTGCAGCCGTGCGGAAACGCGGCAGCATGCTCGATCTGCGGCCCGAGCACGGCGACCGCCGCGTTCGCGATGTCGTCGACCTCGACCAGCGCGTGCGGATTGCCCATCGAGACCGCACCGACTTCCACATCGCGGCCGGCGACATCGATCGTGTAGTGGTCCGATTCCTCGTCCGCGCGCAACGGAATCCTGGCCGGCGCGAAGATCGGCTCGCCCATGTCCGCACGCACATCGCCGTCACCCAGCAATTCGACGGCGACCGGGCCGGACGGACTCTCGAGTCGGGTCACGCCCGCACCGAGCACGCCGGCCCGTTCGAGCCAGCGCGCGACGCAGCGCAGGCCGTTGCCGCACTGGTCCGATGCCGAGCCGTCGGCATTCCAGATCCGGTACGCGAACGTGCAGGATGCATCGCGCGCCGGCTCGATCGTCAGCAGCTGGTCGAAACCCACGCCGAAATGCCGGTTGCCGAGGCGGCGGATCGCCGCGGCGTCGAGTGCGAATGGCGCCGCGCGGCAGTCGACGATCACGAAGTCGTTGCCGGCACCGTGCATCTTGCTGAAGCGCAGACGCATGCGGGATGCTCAGCGACCGGTGGGTTCGGCCGGTTGCGCCGGCGTCGGCGTCGCCGGCGGCGCGGACTGGGCTGGCGCGGACGGCTTGACCAACGCGCCCTTGTTGCCGCATGCGGCCAGCAACAGCGCGATCAGCAGCAGCGCGGCGAGACGTGGTGATACGCGGGATGGCGACATGGCAAGGTCCGTCAATGGCGTG
>JBIODY010000330.1:0-2869 GCA_044445505.1 Lysobacterales bacterium | reverse complement strand
TCGCTGATCGTCAACGGAAAGTACCGCCTGACCGTGGCGTCGGCCGGCGGCGTGGACATGGTCGTGCCGCTGGTCAAGTTCCTGATCGAGAAAGACGGCGCCGGCAAGTAGGCGCCTTTCCGCACGTTCCAATCCGGAGCACCGCAATGTTCATGCGTTCGCTGATTCTCGCCACCGGCCTTCTGGCTGCATCGTTCGCGTTCGGCGCCGATGCCGCCAGGCAATGGGAAGCCGGCGCGGACTACCTGTCGATCGAGCCGCCGCAACCGACCAGCACCGGCAACAAGATCGAGGTACTCGAGGTGTTCTCGTATGCGTGTCCGCATTGCGCGCACTTCCAGCCGTACGCAGACAAATTGAAGGCGAGCCTGCCTGCGAATGCCGCATTCACGCTGCTGCCGGCCGACTTCCAGCCGCGCTGGGTCGCGTTCGCGCGCGGGTTCTACGTCGCCAAGGCACTCGGCATGCTCGAGCGGACGCATCAGGCGATGTTCGACGCGATCTATCGCGACAACCGGCCGATGAACTCGCTCGACGACATCGCCGGCTTCTACGCCGGGCACGGCGCCGACAAGGCCAGCTTCCTGTCCACCGCCGAGTCCTTCGTCGTCGAAGGCCAGCTCGCGCATGGAAACGCCATGGAAAAGAACTACGGCATCGACCAGACGCCGACGCTGATCGTCAACGGCAAGTACCGCATCGTCGCGAACACCCAACGCGGCATCGGTTTCGACGAGATGATCGCGATCGCGCAATACCTGGTCGCGCAGGAAGCGAAGAAGAAGCATTGACGCCGGATTGGCTTTCGCTTCGCCTGCGCAGCGGAGCTCGCAGCCACATCGAGGGCGCTCCGATCTGCCTTCCGGCACCTTCCCGCGCTGCGCAGGGAAGAAGGACGCAAACGCCGGCAGCGATTCCCGGGAACATTCGCATCCGTGTGCAGTCTTCGCTACGCTGCATCACTGCCTTCTTTTCCGACGAGGATTCCGATCATGTTGAAACGCTACGGCCTGTTGCTCGCCGGCCTGCTGCTGGCCTCGACCTGCGGCGCTGCCGACGCGCCTGCGAAAGCCGCGAATGCCTGGGAGGCAGGCAAGAACTATTTCGTCATCGATCCGCCGCAGCCGACCGCCAGCGGCAACAAGATCGAAGTGCTGGAAGTGTTCTCGTACGCGTGTCCGCACTGCGCACATTTCCAGCCGTATGCGGAACAACTCAAGTCCTCGCTGCCGGCCTATGCGAACTTCGACTACATGCCGGCCATCTTCAGTCCGCAATGGGAGCCGACCGCGCGCGCGTTCTACGCCGCGAAATCGCTCGGAGTGCTCGAACAGACCCACCAGGCGTTGTTCGACGCGCTGCATCGCGACCACCTGCCGCTGCAGACGATCGACGAGCTGGCCGGGTTCTACGCGCAGCACGGCGTCGACAAGGCGAAATTCCTGTCCGAGTCGGCCTCGTTCGAGGTCGAGAGCAAGCTGTCGCGCGCGCGCGACATCGTCAAGAAAGACGGCGTCGATGGTACGCCGAGCATCGTCGTCAACGGCAAATACCGCGTGACCACTGCCTCGGCCGGCGGCTATCCGCAGCTGATCGAGCTGGTCGACTGGCTGGTCGAGAAGGAACACGCCGCGAACGCGAAGCCGGCCAAGGCCACGAAGAAAAAGTAGTGCGCCTGGCCTCCTCTCCCACCGGGACAGGGGCCCGGGTGAGGGTTCGACTCCACGCTCGCACTGAACCCTCATCCGGCGCTGTGCTCCACATTCTCCCGGAGGGAGAAGGCAGCACGCGTCGCGTATCGCACATGACCCACGGCGCTTGCCCGCCGCGATGGCGTGACATAGCCTCGTCGGCATGACTCCCGTCACCCCCGCCGCCGCGAACCCCGATGTGCGGCGCCTGAACCTGCTCAGCTGCAACATCCTCGCCGGCGGCAGCATCAGCCGCTATCGCGACTACGTGACGCATAGCTGGAGGCAAGTGCTGCCGCATGGCAAGCGCGCGAACCTCGACGGCCTGGCGCGGGTGATCGGCGATTTCGACCTGGTCGGCCTGCAGGAAGCCGACGCCGGTTCATTGCGCTCCGGCTTCATGAACCAGACCCAGTACCTCGCCGAGGCCGCCGAATTTCCGTACTGGTCGCATCAGCCGAACCGGCGCGTATCGCGCCTGGCGACCTCCAGCAATGGCCTGCTCGCACGCTGGCAGCCGGACGAAGTCCTCGACTATCCGCTGCCCGGACGCATTCCCGGCCGCGGCGCGCTGTGGGCACGCTTCGGCAACGACGCCGATGCGCTGGTCGTGGTGATCGCCCATCTCTCGCTGGGGCCGACCGCGCGCGCGCGCCAGCTCGCGTTCCTCGCCGAACTGATCGGCGAGCAGAAGAACGCGATCCTGATGGGCGATCTCAACACGTCCGCGCGCAGCAAGGAATTCGACCTGCTCTACAAGCGCACATCATTGACGCGGCCGGGCGATTCGCCGGCGACGTTCCCGAGCTGGCAACCGACGCGCGCGCTCGATCACATCCTGGTCTCGCGCTCGCTCATCATCGAGCGGCTGTGGGCGCTGCCGCATCCGGTGTCGGACCACCTTCCGATCGCGGCCAGCGTGCAGTGGCCGAAATCGTTGCGAGTCCCGCCAATCTAGGCATGGCAATCCCGGGGCCTTGTGGGAGCGGCTTCAGCCGCGATGCCTTAGATGCCTTATTCGAAGTTCGATGAAATACACAAAGCATCGCGGCTGAAGCCGCTGCCACAGCGGCACGAAAAAAAGGGCCGCAACATGGCGGCCCCTTTTTTGTTACTCGACCAGGGTTGCCGATCAGAACTTGATGCTCGCCTCGATGTAGGTGAAGCGGCCCGGGAGG
>JBIODY010000329.1:0-2875 GCA_044445505.1 Lysobacterales bacterium | reverse complement strand
TGTCGATCCAGCGATGCACGGTCGCCGAAGGCACCGCACGCGCGCCGGAAGATGCCAGGCAATCGGCCGGCGCGGGCATCGCCACTTCGATCGGCGTGAGGCCCGGCGGCGCGGGGGTCAGGGGCGCCGGAAGCAGCGGCTTGCCCGGCGCGGCCATCTGCGCGATTTGCGCCGACGCCGGTGCGACGGGTGGCGCCTGCCGGTTGCCGCATCCGGCCAGGCACAGCGCTGCGACTGCGCCCAGCGTCAAACCGCAGCTACCGCGCGTCGCGGCAACGCGGCGCGGCGCGGCGGATCGCGGCGCGGATTTCTCGCGCATCATGCGATGCCCGCCCGGGTCGACCGCGGCCTGGCTTTCGTGCGCAGCACATGGACCAGATAGATAACGATCGCGACGTTGCCCGCCAGCAAGACGCACTTCAGCGCAGACGCCTGCTGCGCGAGTTCCCACGCTTCGAACGGCAGCAACAGCGAAGTCTCGACGACCACGAAATATTCAGCCCAGCGCTTGCCGAACCACAAGCCGCCAGCCTGGATCGCATACATGACGGCGTAGAGTCCGGCCGCCGTGCCGAGCAGGCGAAGCTGGCCCGGCTCGAGCGCGAACAGCCATGCCAGCGCACGATCGACGACACCCAGGTGCGCGGCCCAGGTCAGCGATTCCAGCCAGCCGGCGAATGCCGCCGCGATCTGCGGTTGCAGCAACCGGAACGCACCCGCGGCCAGAAGCGCACAGGCGATCGCCTTGGCCAGCTTGAACACGGCGATCAATCCAAGCAGGCGCAGGCGCGCGGGAACCCCGCTCGCCAGCGCGCCGGAACCGGTATCGGAAGGTGACCGCATGAATAGCGCCGCGCAGCGATTTGTTCGCACCATACATCAGCGTGCGATCGACCGACGCAGGATTCGTTTGCGCATGACCTGAACCATTCCGGCTTCGCGCTGGTTCGGCGGCGTTAAGTGTTGCGCGCCGATGATCCCGTGCGATCCGCTCGCCGTGGCCCATCGCTTCGGCGACAGCCACCGCGAGGCGGGCAGATTCCCCGTCACCGAAGGAGATGCCGATGAAACTCCGAAGCCTGGTACAGATTTCTCTCGCCGTTTGCTGCGCAGCGGCGTTCGCGCAGGACAACCCGACGGATTCGCAGACCACCACCTACAACACCGCGCAGGGTCCGCTGATCGTGCATTCGGGCCAACCTGCGGCGCGCGACTTCGGTCCGGCGCCCGCTTTCGCGCAACTCGATCGGCGCGGTGCCGGCTACGTGACCGCCGACGAAGCGGACGCGTATCCGCCGCTCGCGAACGATTTCATCCATGCGGATGCGAACCGCGACGGACGCGTGACCCGCGTCGAATACGAGCGCTGGCTGCGGTCTTCCCGCTGATCGCACGCGCGGGTTTGCTCCGCGCATGCGCGCATGCGAATCTTCGCGGCCCCGCTGCGGCGGTCGCGAGGATTTGCGGACATGCGAAATCGTCGATGCTGGCCGGCCGGAATCGTCGCGCTGGCGCTGGGAATGCCACTCGCCCGCGCGCACGCAGCTGATCGTGATGCGCACGCCGCGCCGGATCCGGCCGCCTGCGTCGACATCGCGGACGCTGCGACGCGCCTCGCCTGCTATGACCGCGCGATGCGGCATCGAGCGGCGACGCCGCCTGCGCAGACGCGCGCGGTGTTCGCCCACGAGCCCGCGACCGCGCCTGCATCGACGTCGGCACCGCGGCCGTCATCCCTGCTCGATTCGCGTTGGGAACTCGATCCGGACGACAAGCAGGGCGCGTTCCATATCCGAGCCTACAAGCCGGTCTACTTGCTGCCGTTCTTCGTCACCGGCAACACGAACCAGACGCCTTCGAGCCCGGCTCCCGGACGCACGGTCACGACGCCGCGCGACCTGCAGGCATTCGAAGCCGTGTACCAGTTGAGCCTCAAGACCAAGCTCTGGGAGAATATTTTCGGCGGCAATGGCGACCTGTGGACCGGCTATACCCAGGTCTCGCACTGGCAGCTCTACCACGGCCACGAGTCGCGACCTTTCAGCGAAACAGACTACGAGCCCGACCTGACCCTCGCGTTCCGTACCAGCTACAACGTGTTCGGCTGGAACGGCCGGCTGTTCGGAATCAGCGCGGACCACCAGTCGAATGGCCAGAGCAAACCGTTGTCGCGCAGCTGGAATCGGGCGATCCTCGACATCGGCTTCGAGCGCGAGGATTGGACCCTGATGCTGCGCCCGTGGTGGCGCATCCACGAAAATAACGACGACAACCCGGACATCACCGACTACATGGGGCGCGGCGACGTGCAACTCGTGCACATCTGGCACGACCAGCAATTCGCCCTGATGGCGCGCCATTCGCTGCGCGGCGGCGACCGCTCGCATGGCGCGCTGCAATTCGACTGGGCGTTTCCACTGGCCGGTGAACTGCACGGTCATGTGCAGGCGTTCGATGGTTACGGCCAGAGCCTCATCGACTACAACCACAGGGCCTGGTATCTCGGCGTCGGGCTGTCGCTGCTCGAGTGGTATTGAGCCAGGCGGATGCGCTTGGCGTCTTGCACTTGCAGACGTCGCGCCCGCGCAAGGCAGGCGCAACATCGTTCGGTCTGGTTCAGCCGCTAGCGCGTCGGCGACGAGCTGCGGTGGTGTGAATGTGTGGCGCCACTAGAATGGCTGCTGTCGTGCCAGCCGTGCCCTCCATCCTGCCAATGGCCGCCGTGCCCGTAGCCGCCATGGTGATGGTGGTAGTCGCCGTAGTTCAGGCCGAGACTGAACGAGGGTCCGTAATAGTACGGATACCCATAGCCGTAGCCGTAGGCGGGACCGTAGTCGTAGTACACCGGTGCAGCGCCGTAATAGGCGTCGCCGTA
>JBIODY010000328.1:0-2878 GCA_044445505.1 Lysobacterales bacterium | reverse complement strand
TCGCTCGACACATGCGCCAGCGCGTATGCTTGGCCGATTCCAGCACGCGATCCGCTGAACGATGCCTTCCGAGTCGATGCCACGGCCCCTGCCCGATCCGTTGCCGAAAAAACTCAACGTGGGCGGTCACGACCGCCGCGAAGGCTAACTCAATGTCGACCTGCATGCGGTTAACAAGCCGGACCTGATCGCCGATGTCACCCAGCGATGAAGCGCGCTTCCTCGCGCGAAATCCGGGCTACCTCCTGCCCCACGCGAATCGGCTCGGCGCTCCGCCGTTACGCGAGTCCGTCGCCAGCACATTGCGCTCGATCGTCCGCGTGCTGAGAAACCGGCTGCGCTCCGGATGACGGCGATCGACAGGCATCAGGCGCAGGATTCCGCGCTGGCGTCGCGCGAAACTTGCGGACCGGTCCAAGCTCCACATCGCTCCTGCTGCTGGTCGACCACTCACGCTTCCTCGACTTCCACCGCCGGCAGCGGCGCCGCGCCGCCCTTGGCCAGCAGCTTCGCACGCAGCTGCACATCGATTGCATCGGCAACTTCCGGATGCTCCTTCAGGTACAGGCGCACGTTGTCCTTGCCCTGGCCGATGCGGTCGCCGTTGTAGCTGTACCAGGCGCCGGATTTCTCGACCATGTTGTGGGCGACGCCGAGTTCGATCAGTTCCCCCTCGCGCGAAGAACCTTCGCCGTAGAGGATCTCGAACTCAGCCTGGCGGAATGGCGGCGCGACCTTGTTCTTGACCACCTTGACGCGGGTTTCCGAGCCGATCACTTCCTCGCCGCGCTTGACGCTGCCGATGCGACGGATATCCAGGCGCACCGACGCGTAGAACTTCAGCGCGTTGCCGCCGGTGGTGGTCTCCGGGCTGCCGAACATCACGCCGATCTTCATGCGGATCTGGTTGATGAAGATGACCAGGGTGCCGGATTTCTTGATGTTCGCGGTCAGTTTGCGCAGCGCCTGGCTCATCAGGCGCGCCTGCAGGCCGACGTGCGAATCGCCCATCTCGCCTTCGATTTCGGCCTTCGGCGTCAGCGCCGCGACTGAGTCGATGACGACGACATCGACCGCGGCCGAGCGCACCAGCATGTCGGCGATTTCGAGCGCCTGCTCGCCGGTATCGGGCTGCGAAACCAGCATGTCGTCGACGTTGACGCCTAGTTTTTCCGCATAGGTCGGATCCAGCGCGTGTTCGGCGTCGATGAACGCCGCGGTGCCGCCGTTGCGCTGGCAGCTTGCGATGACCTGCAGGGTCAGGGTGGTCTTGCCCGAGGACTCCGGTCCGTAGATCTCGACCACGCGACCGCGCGGCAGGCCGCCGACGCCGAGCGCAATGTCGAGGCCGAGCGAGCCGGTCGAGACGACCTCGATCGCCTCGTCGACGCGATCGCCCATGCGCATGACCGCACCCTTGCCGAACTGCTTCTCGATCTGGCTGAGGGCCGAAGCGAGCGCGCGGCGCTTGTTGTCATCCATCGTGGAATCCTCTCTATATGTGGTTGCGGCGAATGTGCCGCGGCTGCGTCTCAGGCGTTAAGACGCGGCGATGTCGAAGGCGATTATCCCACAGCGCATCCGGCGCGCGATCCGCGAACGCCGTGTCAGCTCGTAAGAATTCGCCGCACACCGTCGAGCGCGGCGCCGACGGTCTGGCGGCGCACCGCTTCGCGATCGCCATCGAAATGGAACAGCTCCGTACGCGCATACCCACCGCGGCGCTTCCAGCCGATCCAGACCGTGCCGACCGGTTTGCCGGGAGTGCCGCCGGACGGGCCCGCAACTCCGGTCACCGCGACCGCGACGCTCGCGCCAAAACGCGCGAGCGCGCCGGACACCATCTCGACCACGGTTTCCTGGCTGACCGCGCCGGCACGCTCCAGGGTCTGCGGCTGCACGCCGAGCAGCGCTTCCTTGGCCTCGTAGCTGTAGGCGACGACGCCGCATTCGAACCACGCGGAACTGCCGGGCACGTCGGTCAGCACCTTGGCGATCCAGCCGCCGGTGCAGGACTCGGCGGCGACCAGGGTCTGGCCGCGCGCGAGCAGGCATTCGGCAACCGCTTGCGCCAAGGCGTGCAGCTTGACATCGCCGGCAGCCACCGATGCAGACATCGGAATCTCACTCCATTGCGAAGGCGTTCATCATGCCACAGCCCGGGTGGCGCCCATGCCGTGGCTGACCTGTGTCAAGACACGTGATCGAACGCGACGCTGCCCCGCATCGCCTTCGCGACCGGCGTCGGCGTCGGCGTCCCCAGCGCGAGCGCAGGTAATGCGTCGTCTTCAGACCCTGCTCCCACGCGTACCTGCACATGCTGGAAGTTGTGTTCGGGTTCTCGATGAACAGGTTCACCGACTGGCTCGCCGGAATCGCTACCGGCGCCGTGGAATGCATTCCTGCGCACGCCGGATCGCCCTGCCGCGATGACTTCCGGCACGGGAAGCAGCGGACCGGTCTATACACTATTACGTACGCTTTAGTTCGTACGTCTAAGACGGTATATTTAGACCCTGCGCATCAGGAACCGCATCGATGTCCAGCCCTTCGATTGTCGCCAGCCTGTTGGCGCCAGGCGCCGGTCTCGATGCCGCTGGCGCAAGCCGGACATGGCGAACACACCCGAATGGGCGCGTTTTGAACGGCGCGACGCAGTTCTCGCACACCCCACCCGGTTCGGCCACCGAAAGGTCAACGCAAGCGGCGGCGGCCGAGCAACTCGTGCGTCAGGGGTGTCCTGCCGAAGCCGAACGCACGCTGCGCGAGGCGCTCTCGCTGCACCCACATGATGGCCATGCCGTCATGCTGCTGGCGCGGCTGCTGCTCGCCGGCAACCGGATCGCCGATGCCTGCATCATCATCCGATCGTTCGTCG
>JBIODY010000327.1:0-2888 GCA_044445505.1 Lysobacterales bacterium | reverse complement strand
TACATCATGTCCTCGACGCCGTTGATCGCTTCCTCCAGCGGCGTGGCCACGGTCTCGGCGATCACCTTGGGATTGGCGCCGGGATAGACCGTGCGCACCACCACCGAGGGCGGCACGACCTCGGGATATTCGCTGATCGGCAGCAGCGGGATCGCGATCAGGCCGGTGGCGAAGATCACGATCGAAAGCACTGCCGCGAAGATCGGGCGGTCGATGAAGAATCTGGAAAAGTCCATTGCGGGTTCCTTTGCGGCAACGGGGCCGCAGCCTTTCATTGCCCTCACCGCGGCGGGGGCGTGGGTTATTCAGTTCGTGCGAGACTTGGAAGAGCCCTGCACAAATCAGGGCTCGTCATTCGAGCGAAAGCCGGGATGACGATTCGTTCAAATATTTCCAGGAAGTCTCACTTCATCGCGACCGGCACACCCGGCGCCGGCTCCTGCATGGCCACCGCCTTCGGCTGCACCGGCATGCCCGGGAAGAACACCTTCTGCATGCCGTTGACGATCACCCGATCCTGCGGCTCGAGGCCCGAGGTCACCACGCGCAGGCCGTCGACCACTCGCCCGGGCACGATGTCCTTGCGCAGCGCCTTGTTGTCGGGGCCGAGCACGTAGACGTACTTGCGGTCCTGGTCGGTCAGCACCGCCTTGTCGTCGACCAGCATCGCTTCCGCTTCGGCGGCGCCTTCGAGCTGCACGCGCGCGAACAGGCCCGGCGTCAGCACGTGATCCGGATTCTGCAGGACCGCGCGAGCATGGATCGTGCCGGTGTGTGGGTCGACCTGGTTGTCGATGAAGTCGACGATGCCGGCGTGCGGGTAACCGGTTTCGTCGGCGAGGCCGATGCGCACTGAATTGCGCAGCTCCGTGCGCTGGCCCTTGCGCTCGAGTTCGTTGTAGCGCAGGTAACTCTGCTCGTCGCCATCGAAGTACACGTACATCGGGTCCAGCGATACGAGCGTGGTCAGGACCGTCGCGTCGGCCTGGGCGAGATTGCCGGCGGTGACCATCGCGCGGCCGGTGCGGCCGGCGATCGGTGAGCGCACCTCGGTGAACTGCATGTCGAGTTGCGCGGTCGCGACCCCGGCCTCCGCTGCGCGCGCCGCGGCGTTGGCCTGGGCGACGGCGGCGTGGCGCGTGTCCGATTCCTCGCGCGAGATCGCCTTCGCGGCGACCAGCTTCTGGGCGCGCACATCCTGGGTCTGCGCGAGTTGCGCTTCGCTGCGTGCACGAGCGAGTTCGGCCTGCGCGTGGGCGAGATCGGCGCGATAACGGCGCTGGTCGATGACGAACAGCAGATCGCCTTTCTTCACCTCCTGGCCTTCGGTGTAGGCGACGCGTTCGACATAGCCGCTGACGCGCGCGCGCAGGTCGACGGTCTCGACCGCGGCGACGCGGCCGGTGAAGGCGTCCCACTGGCGCACCTTCTTGACCAGCACCGGGGCAACGCTGACCTCGGGCGGAGGCGGCATGCCCGCGCTCGGCGCGGCGTGGCTGCTGCAGCCGGCGACGACCAGCAAGGCGAGGGTGCCGAGCGCGAGCGCGAGCGGGGACGATACGGTGTGCGGGCGGACAGGGACTTTGCGGGCGTTCATCGGGGATATCCTGGTTGCGTTTCTGGAATGCCAAGGCTTGCGGGTAGCGTGACTGCCTCATGCGGACAGCGTGGTGTCAGCAGGCCCGCGTCGATATCCGATTTCTGCGGGCTATGTCCTGCATGACGAACGAGCACGTGCATTTTCGACAGCCATGACAACGTCGCCGCAGGGAATGGGGTCGCATGGATCGGTCGATTAGCGCTTGAATGAGGGAAGGACCGTCCCGACATCGGTCCAATCCGCAATGCCGACGAGCGGTTTGAACAGGCTTCGTTCCGGCGAAAGCCGGGATCCATTCTTCCCGCAAGATCAAGATGGATTCCGGCCTTTGCCGGAATGACGAGCTTTGACTTTGTCCGGTCCTTTCCAGGGAGCGTGTATGGCCCGCGATCTCAATGACACCCTGATCTTCGTCAGGGTCGTCGAGCACGGCAGCTTCATTTCCGCGGCGCGTGCATTGCGCGTTCCGAAGACCACGGTCAGCCGCAAGGTCCAGGACCTGGAGACGCGGCTCGGCACCCAGCTCCTGCACCGCACGACGCGCAAGCTCGGCCTGACCGAGGCCGGCAGTGCTCGAAATAGACACTGCCGGCGCATCGCGCGTTCGCTCGACGAGGCGGAAAGCGCGGTCGGCCAGTTGCAGGGCGCGCCCCGCGGCTGGCTGCGGTTCACCGCGCCGTATTCGGTCGGCATCATGTGGATTGCGCCGCTGCTCGGCGAATTCCATGCGCGCCACCCGGAAGTGCGCGTGGAATCGGTGTTGAACAACGAGCCGCTCGACCTGATCGACAAGGAGATCGACGTGGCCCTGCGCGTCGGCAATCTGCCGGATTCGAGTCTCGTCGCGCGCCGCCTGGCGGTGTTCCGCACCCAGGTCTATGCGAGCCCGCACTACCTCGCGCGCCACGGCGAGCCGCTGCATCCCGATGAATTGCTGCAGCATCGTGCGCTGGCGATGCACAAGTCACATCGCAACGGCAGCTACGCGTGGACCCTGGGCGACGGCAGGAGCAGTGCCGACTACCGCATCGATCCGATCCTGGTCGCGAACGATCCGGGCGCGCTCACCGGCGCGCTGCTGAGCGGTGAGGGGCTGATGCTGGCCAGCGACGTGACCGTCAAGGCGTATGCCGAGAACGGGCACGTGCAGCGCGTGCTCGCCGGCTGGACCGGACCGGAACTCGATTTCAACGCGGTGTTCCCACGTGGCCAGGTGCAGTCGCCGAAGGTCCGCGCGTTCGTGGATTTCCTGGTCGAGCGGCTGAACTTCAACGCCGATTACATGCAC
>JBIODY010000326.1:0-2906 GCA_044445505.1 Lysobacterales bacterium | reverse complement strand
CTGTCATTCGACAAGCGGTTCGGGACCGACCTACTACCTGCTCGGCAAGATCATCCGCCTCGACGTGCACGCGACGACCGCATCCGCGCCGGCGAACTTCTGCGGCGTTGCGGCCGGGCAACCCGCGCCGTACGCGATTCCGCCCGGCAATCCGTTCCGCAGCGTCAGCGCGCATCCGCAGGATTGCGCGGAGATCTTCAACTGGGGTTTCCGCAATCCGTTCCGTTTCAGCATTGACCGCCAGACCGGCGACCTGCTGATCGGCGATGTCGGCCAGGACGCATACGAGGAAATCGATTTCCAGGCCGCCGGCAGCGCCGGCCAGAATTTCCAGTGGAACCAGTGCGAGGGTCGCCACACCTATCCGGGCGGCGTGCTCGGTTGCACGGGTCCCGCCGGCAGCGTGCCGCCCAAACTCGACTATTCGCATTCGATCGGCTGTGCAGTGATCGGCGGCTACATCTACCGCGGCCCGATCGCGCCGCTGCGCGGGCAATACCTGTTCAGCGATTCGTGCAGCGGCGACATCTATGTCGTCGCCAATGCGGACGGGGGCGTGTCGCCGTGGACGTACCAGACGCTGGCCGGCACGCCGCCGATGAGCAGCTACAGCTTCGGCGAGGATGCATCAGGCAACCTGTATGTCGCCGATGGCAGCGGGCCGATCTACGTATTCCACTCCGCAAGCAGCACCGACCTCATTTTCAAGGATGGATTCGACGGGTGACTTGCAGAGTTATTTGAGAGTTTCGAGAACTGCTCCGGCACAGGGACGTGCCGCCGCAGCGAGTACGCAAGTGCTTGCTGCGACAAACGTGGCGCGGGTTACTCGCGCCATCCATGGCGCGCTCGCCCTGCGGGCCGGCGTCGTCGTTCGGGCGCGCTCCATGCGCGCCTGCGTCGCCGCACCCGTTTGTTTGCAAACCGCGGAAGGAAGGCCGGTCCTGCAAATCGATCTACTGCGAAGAGGTTTCCTTCAACGCAATCGCATGGATGCCGCTGTCGGCGAGCGAGCGCTTCGCCGCTTCGAGTTCGCTGGCGCTCGCATACGGGCCGACCCGCACCCGGTGCCAGGTCTTGCCGTTGATCGTGACCGGCTGCACCTGGGCGACGAAGCCGACCAGGGCGAGCTTGGCCTTCGCTTCATCGGCGGCCTTCGGGTCCGGATACGAGCCGGCCTGCAGGACGTAGCGGCCTGTGGCGGCAGGGGTCGCCGGAACCGATGACGCGGTTGTCGAGGTCGCGGTCGTCGTCGGATTCGCGCGTGCCTGCTGCTCGGCCTTCGCCTTGGCGGACAATTCCGCATCCGGAATGATGACCTCGGCTTCGGGCAGCACCTGGTAGAAGTCGTAATTCTTTTTCGGTTTCGCCTCCGCGACCGGCGGCTCGCTCTCGCGCGGCGCGGTCGCCTCCGGATTCGGCAGCGGCAGGTTGTTCTTGCCGAGCTGCGGCACCCAGCCCTTGACGAGTACGAACAGCATCAGGCCGATGCCGAGCAGGAGGCCGACCAGGACCCACAACCACGCAGGTTTCTGCGTGCCATTGCCGCCACGGGTCGCCTGGCGCCCTTTCTTCACTGCCATTACATGTTCTCCGGGGCGGATACGCCCAGCAGGTCGAGGCCGTTCGCCAATACCTGGCGCACGACTGAAGCCAATGCGAGTCGTGCGTCGCGAAGATCCGCGTCGTCGACGATGAACTGATGCGTGTTGTAGTAGCCGTGGAACGCGGCCGCAAGCTCGCGCAGGTAAGTCGCGACCAGATGCGGTTCGAGACTCGCGCCGGCCGCCTCGACGACTTCCGCGTAGCGCGACAGTTCGACCATCAGCGCCTGCTCGTGTTCGTTGTCCAGAAGCGTGAGATGGGCGATGCCGTTGCCCTGGTCCCAGGCAAGGCCGCGCTCGCCGAGCTGGCGCATCACGCTGGCCACGCGCGCATGTGCATACTGGATGTAGTAGACCGGATTGTCGTTGGTCTGCGCACGCGCCAGATCGATATCGAAGATCAGCTGCGAATCGGATTTGCGCGCGATCAGGAAATAGCGCGTCGCGTCGCGACCGACCTCATCGATGAGATCGCGCAAGGTGAGATAACTGCCGGCGCGCTTGGACAGTTTCACCTCCTCGCCGCCACGCATCACGGTGACCATCTGGTGCAGCACGTATTCCGGCCAGCCCTGCGGAATGCCGGCATCCAGCGCCTGCAATCCGGCCTTCACGCGCGCGAGCGAGCCATGATGGTCGGAGCCGAGCTCGGTGATCGCGCGCTGGTAGCCGCGCATCCACTTGCTGTAGTGATAGGCGACGTCGGGCACGAAGTAGGTGTAGGTGCCGTCGGACTTGCGCATCACGCGGTCCTTGTCGTCGCCGAAGTCGGTGGTGCGCAACCACAGCGCGCCGCCCTCCTCGTAGGCATGGCCGCGGGCGACGAGTTCCCTGACGGTCCCCTCGACCTTGTCATCCGCGTACAACGACGATTCCAGGAAATAGGTGTCGAACGCGACCCCGAACGCGCGCAGGTCGAGGTCCTGCTCGCGGCGCAGATACGCGACCGCGAACCGCCGGATCGCGTCGAGATCGTCGGGGTCCCCGCTGCCGGCAATATCGATGCCGTCCGCATGCACGGATTCGCGATCGAGATACGCGCGCGCGACATCCTTGATGTAGTCGCCGCGGTAGCCGTCTGCGGGCCAGGTCGGCGCGTCCGGTTCGACGCCGCGTGCACGCGCCTGCACCGACAACGCGAGGTTGTTGATCTGCGCGCCGGCATCGTTGTAGTAGAACTCGCGCACCACGCGCCAGCCGTTCGCGTCGAGCACGCGCGCGATGCAGTCGCCGATCGCCGCGGCGCGGCCATGGCCGACGTGCAGCGGTCCGGTCGGGTTCGCCGAGACGAATTCGACGCCG
>JBIODY010000325.1:0-2910 GCA_044445505.1 Lysobacterales bacterium | reverse complement strand
CGCGCGCGGAGGGCGCCCCCTTCCGCCTTCGGCACCTTCCCCCGCGTCGCGGGGGAAGGAACGGCAGACGCCGCCTGCGGCAGCTTTCCCACCTGCTTCGCACTTGCTGTCTCTTCCCCCGCTACGCAGGGGAAGAGACAGCCAATCACTTCGCCGTCCCTTCCCCTGCGTAGCGGGGGAAGTTGCCGAAGGCGGATGGGGGCGCTCTTGCCACTCATCGCAGCAAGCTCAAGCCCGGCACGTCGCCACGGAAGCCCATGCCGCGCAATGCGAAGCGGCGCTTCAGCGGGGCGATGCGGTCGAGCGCGTGGAAGCCGAGCGAGCGCAACACGCGCAGCGGCAGGAAGTCGTTGCCCATCGCGCGCACGAGATCGTCGCTGAACGCGGTGGTCGCCTCGCGATCCGCGGCACGGCGTTCGACGTGGCGCGCGAGCAGCGCGGCGGCGCCGGGGTCGGCGTTCGCGCTTGCCGCTTCGCGCAGCAGTTCGGCCAGGGTCAGCGCATCGCGCAGGCCGAGGTTGAAACCTTGCGCGCCGACCGGGTGCACGGTCTGCGCGGCGTTGCCGACCAGCACCGTACGCAGCGCGGTCGTGCGCGCGGCGAGCAGACGCGCGAGTGGATACGGCTTGCGTTTGCCCGGGCGCGACAGGCGGCCGGCGCGCCAGCCGAAGCGTGCGTGCACGAACGCCATGAACGCGTCGTCGTCCAATGCGGCGACGCGCGCGACATCGGCTGCCGGGACGCTGAGCACGAGGCCGGCGCGACGCTCGCCGAGCGGCAGCAGGGCGACCGGACCGGTGGCGGTGAAGCGCTCGTACGCGGTACCGTCGAGCGGTTTTTCCGCCGTCAGCGTGGTCACGAATGCCGACTGCGCATAGTCGTGGCGATGCGCGTCGATGCCGAGCGCGCCGCGCACGAAGGACTCGCTGCCATCGGCGCCGACCAGCAGGCGCGTGCGTACCCGACGCGCCGCGTCGCCACTGCGCAACTCCACTTCGACCGCATCGGCGCCTGCATCGATCGCAATCGCCCGGGCCGGCGCAATGCGCTCGAGTTCCGCGCAGCGATCGAGCCGCCGCAGCAGCGCATTGCCGAGTTCGCGCGCGGGCAGCACCGTGCCGAACGGCGGCAGACCGAGGCTGGCGGCGTCGAGGCGAACCGCGCCGAAGTCGCCGCGGCGGCTCACGTGAATGCGCCGGATCGGCGTCGCCGGTGTCGCGGCATCGAGCACGCCGAGCGCCTCGAGCGCATTCAAGCTGGCGCGCGCGAGGGCGAGATTGCGTTCGTCGTAGCTCGGTTGCAGCTCGACCCGCGGCGGCGCGGCCTCGGCGAGGGCAACGCGCAGCCCGGCGCCGTCCAGCGCGATCGCGAGACTCGCACCGATCAGGCCGCCGCCGATGATGAGGACGTCGAAGGTGTCGTTCACCGGGCGATGATAACCGGCGATCGCGGCGCGCGTGCGGCGGCGCCGCGTCGCGGGCCCGGTTCGGCTAAACTGCGTGTCTGCGCCATCGGAACCCGACCATGAACCCTGTCAAGCTTCCCCAGGCCAACGCCTCGCGCGCCGGCATCTTGCTGATCCTCTGCCTCGCCATGCTGGCGACCCGCATCAACCATTTCGGCGCGTTGCCGGATGCGTCGTGGGCGGTGTTTTTCATTGCCGGGTTTTACCTGCGCCACTGGGCGTTCCCGCTGCTGATGGCACTGGCGGTGCTGATCGATTTCTTCGTGATCACCGGCCAGGGCATCGATTTCTGGAGTCACTACTGCGTGTCGCCGGCGTACCTGTTCCTGCTGCCCAGCTATGCGGCGCCCTGGCTCGGCGGCGCATGGTTGCGCAGGCACTACGCCGGGCTGCATGCGCGCGAAGCCGGCCTGCTGGTCGCCAGCGCGATCGTCGCGGCCAGCGTCTGCTTCCTGATCTCGAACGGCAGTTTCTACTGGATCAGCGCGAACGTGCCGGTGCGCAGCTTCGCGGGCTGGATGGAGAATTTCGGCGACTGGTACCTGCCGTATCTGCGCACGACACTGATGTATGTCGGGATCGCGGCGGTGCTGCATGTCGCGGCCGTGCTGGCGGCTCGGCAATTGTCGAGCGGCACCGCAACCGATCTCGCACGACGCTAACCTCCCTGTTCGTGATTCCGGCGAGCCGGAATCCATTTGCTCTTGTTGGCAACGTCAAGATGGATCCCGGCTTTCGCCGGGATGACGGCCCGAAGACCGAGGCAGCCGATGCGCAACCGACTCTCGAAAATCCACCCCCGCAGCGGCGACGACGGCAGGCGCAGACCTGCATCGGCGAGCGTGCTTCCTGCACGCCCGCCGATCGCCGCGCAAAAGGCGCGGCTTTTGCGCAGCTCCGCCACGCGCGCACCTGCGCGCGCGTGCGCAGGTGCATCCCTGCACCTGAGGTCGTGCGCTCATGGGTAACCGCCTGTCCAGGATCTACACCCGTACCGGCGACGACGGCACGACCGGCCTTGGCGACGGCACGCGCGTGGCCAAGGATTCGGCGCGGGTCGCCGCCTACGGCACCGTCGACGAGCTCAACAGCGCGATCGGCATCGTGCTCGCCGGTGACATTTCCGATCGCGTGCGCGAGGTGTTGACCCAGGTCCAGCACGACCTGTTCGATCTCGGCGGCGAACTGTGCATCCCCGGCATGGCGATGGTGCACCCAGCCGATATCGATCGTCTCGAACATACCCTCGATGCATTCAACGAGGATCTGCCGCCGCTCAAGGATTTCATCCTGCCCGGCGGCGGCATGGCTGCGGCACAGTGTCATCTCGCGCGTACGATCTGCCGGCGCGCGGAGCGCGATACGGTCACGCTCTCGCATCATGACGCGGTGCGTCCGGACGCGATCCACTATCTCAACCGTCTGTCCGACCTCCTGTTCGTGCT
>JBIODY010000324.1:0-2918 GCA_044445505.1 Lysobacterales bacterium | reverse complement strand
GCAATCCGGTTGGCGTGAACTCGTAGAACCAGGCAAACGCGAGCCAGAACGGGAAGCCGATCACCGCGGCGATCAGGAACCAGCGTGTCACCCAGTCGGGTGCGCCGACCGACGGCCCGAGTTGCGCGATGCCCTGCGCCAGCGCCCACACCGCGCCGGCGTACAACACTGCCGCGCGCAGCACATTGCGGCGTTTGAGTTCGGCGAAGAATGAGGGCTTGCTCATGGCGTGATCTTCGCCTGCCCGGCTTCGCCATCGGCGATCAGCTTCCGGAAGCGTGGATCCCTGCGCAGCAGGTCCCAGACCGGGTCGATGCGCAAGGTCGCGACGGACACGGTTTCACCGCCGGCAGAATCCATGAGCTGCTGCAGATGATCGATGGCGGATCGGATCTCGCCCACCTGTGCCTCGACCCTGGCCAGGCGTTCGAGCTGAAATGCGCCGACGATGACATCGCGCGACATCGGCAACTGCTCCGCGGCGGCGCCGGCCGCTGTCAACGCGGCCTCCTTTTCGCCCAGGCCGGCATGTACCAGGCCCAGGTAGCTGAGTGCATCGACGGCGGTTTCCGGGTTTTTCAGCATGTCCTGCAACGCCTGCTCGGCCTGTGCGAAGGCGGCGTGTGCCGGACCGGTTTCGCCTTTCGCAGCCAACGCCTGCCCACGCAGCAGGCCGAGCGGTGCCACGCTGTGCTCCCATCGGGTCATCAGCCAATCGGGGGCATGCGCGATCACCGCAAGTGCCGCATCGGGTTTGCGCTGGATCATCGCCAACTTGAAACGCAACAGCGATACGGAAGCCTGCGGATCCATGTCGGCCGGGATCGCGGCCAGCGTGCGTTCGGCCGCCGGCAGATTGCCGCTGAACATCATGCTGGTCGCCCGCTGCACCTGGGCTTCGATGTCGGCGGGGAAGATGGCCAGCGAGCGAGCATAGGCTGCATCGGCGTCGGCGTAGCGGCGTATCGCCACGAACGAATTGGCCATTTCGCGCGGCAGCAGCGAGTTGCGTGGATCGAGCACGCTGGCCTGCTGCAATTCCGGGATGCCGCGGTCGGGGATGCCTTGACGGCGGTGCACGTACCCGATCGCCGCGACGACCTCCGCGTTGTTGGGCAGGCCGGCGCGTGCGATGGCGAATTCATCCAATGCCGCCGCGTAATCGCGATGGCACCAGTAGTGGACGTAGCCCATCGCCAAATGCGCCTCGGGCAAGTCCGGCTGCAGCTCGAGCGCCTTGCTGGCGGCGTTGCCAGCCGCCTCGACCGTTGCCGGACTGCTGTCCACCCCGTACCAGTGCAGGTAGCTCTGCAGATAGGACTGGGATGCATAAGCCAGCGCGAAACCCGGATCGGCGGCCACCGCGCGGTGGTACAGGTCGGTGGCCTGCTTGCCGACCGCAACCGGATCCCGTGTGCTGCTTGTCCGCAGCTGGTTGTACAGATACTGGCCCTTGAGGAACAGGTCGTAGGCCTGCTGATTCTGCGTCGGCACACTGGCGATGCGCGCGGACTCGGCCGGCAGCAACTGCGCCTGCAACGCATCGGCGACTTTTTCGGCGACGTCGCTCTGTACCGCGAAAACATCCTTGAGGTCGCGGTCGTAGTTCTGCGCCCACAGGTGGCTGTCGCTGTGCGCATCGATCAACTGCAGGTTGATGCGCACCTTGCCGTCGGCCTTCTGCACGCTGCCTTCGAGCACGGTCGCGACGCCGAGTTGCTCGGCGACGACCTTCAGGTTCGGCGGGCGGCTGGCGTACTGTTCGGTCGAGGTGCGCGAGATGACCTTCAGGTCGTGAATGCCGGCCAGGCGCGTCAGGATCTCGTCCTGCATGCCGGTGGCGAAGTACGCGTTGTCCTTGTCCGCGCTGAGATTCTCGAACGGCAATACGGCGATCGACTTGCCATTGTGCGTCTCGACGGATTCCGGAGCGGCGCGTTGCTCGGCTGCGGTCGCCAGCGCCGATTCGCGTCGCGGTGCGAGTGCGAACTTGTCGAAGGCGAAATAGCCGAGCGCGAGCGCCAGCACGGCGATGATCGCGCGATCCATGCGCCGCGCGGTCTGCGGCGCGATCGATTCTTGCGGATGCACCTCGACATCGCGCCTGAGCCCGGTCGGCGTCAGCTCGAATACCCAGGCGAACGCCAGCGCCGGCACGAATCCGATCGCCAGCAGGATCACGATGCTCCGCGGCAGCCACGCCGGCGCATCGAACATCGGCAGCACGGTGCCCGCCACTTGCGTGAACAACCACGCGCCGACCAGATACAGGCCGGCCATGCGGATGACATTGCGGCGCTTGAGCTCGGCGATGAAGGTCATCGGCGGGTCAATGCGCCGGTGCTGCTTTCAGGACGCCGGTCGTCGCGAGGCTCGAAGCCGCGGCGAGGTACGCCGCGACTTTCGAGCTCCGCAGGAAGCTGCTGCATGGGTCGTCCCCCCTGACCCCGGCTCGCGCGATCGCGGCACGCAACCGGGACGTGCCCGGGCGAGTCTAACAGTGTGACGCAGTTCTCAGAAAGCAGGGTTGCGCGCGCTTGGGGAAGCCGGACTCATCGGCAATCGCCGGAGGCGGCGAACAGCGGGCAATGCACGGTGCGCCCCGCTGCACGGGGCACGCGCGAAATCAGGCAGTCTCCGTGATCTTCGCCGCGACCGCTTTAGGTTCCGGATCGACATCGTCCACTTGCCGGTTTGCGGCGCGCGCGACCTGCGCCGCGACAGCCGTTGCGCCCCCGTTTCGCACCGGCGGCCGGCGGTCAGGACACAGCAAGTGCATGTAATCGGCGTTGAAGTTCAGCCGCTCGACCAGGAAATCCACGAACGCGCGGACGTTCGGCGTCTGCACCTGGACTCGTGGGAACTGCGCGTTGTAATCGAGTACCGGTCCGGTCCAGCCTGCGAGCACGCGCTGCACG
>JBIODY010000323.1:0-2922 GCA_044445505.1 Lysobacterales bacterium | reverse complement strand
TAGGTGATCTGCCAGTTCGTGCCGAAGTGGCCGAAGCCGGTTTCCGGACTCAGCCAGTTGATGCCGAGGTCGTAGCCGTGCGTGTCGATGCGGCCGAGATTGCGCAGGGTGTTGTTGAAGCCGTTGATCGAACCGTTGCCGGCACGCGTGATGCCCGCGCAGAACAGCGGGTCCAGCGTTTCGACGCAACGGTTCAGCTGGGTCTGCGCGGCAGGCGCCTGAATCGCGTTCTCGACCTTGATGCGGTAGTAGGTCAGCTCGAAATCGAGCCTCTGCGACCACGCCGTATTGTCCGCCCAGCCCGGGCTGTAGATCGCGCCCATCGTCGAACTCTTCGACGTTTCCGGATCCAGGTGCTGGTTGCCACCGGTGATGATCGAGATCTGCGGGTTGTTCTGCGTGAAGCCGGGCGGCACGCCGAGCGTGGCGCAGTTCGCGGTCACGTTGCCGGCGCACGGATCGACCAGCGTCGCATCGAAGCGCGAGAACGTGCTGAACAACTCGCCGATCGACGGCGCCCGGAAGCCCTCGGCCCAGGTGCCGCGCAAGGTGAGGTCGTCGAACAGCTGCCAACGCAGGCCGAATTTGTTGTTCGTGGTGCTGCCGAAGTTCGAATAGTCCGAGTAGCGCGACGCGACACTGAGATCGAGATGCTTCGCGAACGCCACGTCCGCGAGCAGCGGCGCATTGAGCTCGACGTAGTACTCGTTGACCGAATAGCCACCGTTGGTCGGTCCGGACGGTACGCCGTTCGAGTCGCCCGCGGTCACGATCGAATCGGGCGTGTACGAACCGTTGAGTTTGCGATGCTCGTAACCCGCTGCGACGTCCAGCGCACCGGCCGGCAACTGGAACAGGTTGCCGGAGATGTTCGCGGTCCACATCTCGAGTTTCTGCTTGCTGCGATCGTTCTCGACGTACTGGATGTAGTTCAGCATGTCCGGCGTGATCGTGCCGGGACCGCCGAACAGGTTCAGCGGCACGCACGGCGCGGTGCACAGATCGACCGGACCCAGCGCATTCATGATGTGGCGGATGTTGTAGGTACCGTTGACGGTCTGCGACGCATTGTTCGTGCTGTTGACGTAGTTCACGTCCCAGAAGAACTGGTGCTCGCTGAAGCTGAAGTCGCCGTTCACGCCGGTTGCGTAGTAGCGGGTGTCGACCGTCTGCTTGAACACGCGCGGACCGCCTTCGATCGGGCGCCGGCCGAGACCGAAGTCCGCACTGTTGCCGTCGAGCGAGAAGCCGAACGGATTGTACGGATTGGTCGCATCCACGCCGACGCGGTAGCACAGGTCGATGGCCTGGCAGAACTGCTGGCCGAGGAAGATCGGCTCCGGCGCGGCCTGGTTCGTCGAATCGCGCGAGTTGTACAACCCTTTCAGGTAGAAATTGACGTGATCGGTGATGTGATAGGTGCCCTGCGCGAAGATGCCGGTGCGCTCGGAAGGCGTCAGCAGCAGGTTGTACGGCGCGAAATTGAAGCGGTCGGCTCGGCTGAATCCATGGAAGCCGCTCGGGAACTGCTGCACGCCGCCCGGGGGCGCGACACCGTTCGCGGTGATGTTGCAGAAGCCGTCTGCGCACAGTCCGCCGAAATCCTGTCCGTTCGGCGTGTCGAACAGATAGCGCGTGTAGGGCGTGGCCGAACTCGCATTCGCGAGGCCGGTGCCAGGCACCGGCAGGCTCGACTGCGCCCAGTCCGCCGAGCTGATCCGGTTCTGCTTGAACCGGCTGATGTCCATGAGGAAGTCGAACTTGTCGGTGCTGCCACCGAGCGAGATATTGCCGGAATACGTCTTGCCGTCGCCGACCGAATAGTCGCCGCCGTAGAGATGCAGACCGAGGCCATCCTGCTTCTTCTTGGTGATGATGTTGACCACGCCGGCGATCGCGTCCGAGCCGTACAGCGACGACGCGCCATCCTTCAGGATCTCGATGCGGTCGACGATGCTGGCCGGGATCGTGTTGAGGTCCACCGCAGCCGAGACGCCCGAAGCCGAGGATTCGTTGACCCAGCGCAGGCCGTCGACGAGGATCAGGGTGCGCTTCGCGCCGAGGTTGCGCAGCGAGACCGTGGTCGAGCCGGAGCCGACGCCGCCGCCATCCGGCGGGAAGCCGAAGTTGCCAGCGGAATTGAATTTCGTGTTCAGCGACGAGCCGCTGACCGACAGCCGCTGCAGCACATCGCCGATCGAGCCGAGGCCGGTGGCCTCGATATCCTTCGAGGTGATCGTGAGCACCGGGGTCTGGCCCTCGACCTCGGCCTTCTTGATGCGGGAACCCGTGACCTCGATCGCCTGCAGCTTCTGGATGTCCTCGCCTGTCCTGTCCTGGGCAAATGCGGGAACCATGTACAAGGCCGACAGGACCGCGCCGGCGAGAGCATTGGTGGCGATTCGAACAAGACGTGAGCGCATGAAACCTCTCTCCCGGGTCAGACGAGCGGAATGTCGGTGGCAAATCACCCCTGCGTGAGGCCAATCGCGCAGAGGCGTCAAGAAAATGTAAAACAATTGTGGAGCTATTGCTATAAGCACGTAAAGAACGGCGTACCTGCTGCCGGTTCGCTGTGCCGCCCCTGCGGTGTTCGCGCTGCGGCGCAGCACGGCGCGGTTACACTGGCCCCCTTCCGTCCACGGATCCCGGGCAAACGCATGCACTTCCGCTGGTTGCGCCGCCACCGCCTGCTTCAGGTTGCGTTGGCGATCGCCGCGTCCTTGTCCATCCCGCTATTCGCGGCCGACCGCGCCACCGAGCGCGAGCAGTTCCGCGCCGCACTGGCCGCCGCGTCGCGCCCACCCGAGGGCGCCTGGAAGAAGCTCGCCGCCGGTCTCGATCCGCACTACCCGTTGTATCCGTATATCGAACTCGCCGTGCTGCGCGGGCGCATCGCGAAACTGGAGCGCGGCGAAGTCG
>JBIODY010000322.1:0-2926 GCA_044445505.1 Lysobacterales bacterium | reverse complement strand
TGTTTCCTAATTTTTTTTATCAAACCCCCCTCCCCCCCTCTCATTAAAAAACCCCCCGCCCCCCCCCCCCCCACATTTTTTTTCCGCCAAAACCCCTTGGCCCCCCCCCCGCGGCGGCACATCCTCGTGCCGATCCTTCTTAGATCACGGTTGCGGGTGGCCGGCCGGCCTCGTGCCGGCCGTTTGCTTTTCGGTGCGCACTTGACCAGCGTGCCGGGGTTTGGCATTGCTAGCAGCCCGTGCCGCGTTTCGCGGCGGGATCACCAGGAACCAGCATGGAGCAGATCGTCACCCCAGCCGCGACCGTCAGCGCGCGCATTTCACCGGCCGGCGGCCTTGCCGTGCTGTCGCGCGAGGAAGTCGCGCGCCTGCGCGGCGCCAGTGCCGGCGGCACCCACGAGTTGCTGCGCCGTTGCGCGCTGGCGGTGCTGACCCAGGGCGTCGCCGCCGACGATGCGCGTGCGCTGCTCGAGCGTTATCCGGGTTTCGACATCCAGATCCTGCAGCACGATCGCGGCGTCAAGCTGGAACTCAAGCAGGCGCCGGCCGATGCGTTCGTCGACGGCCAGGTCATCCGGGGCGTCAGCGAACTGCTGTTCGCGGTGTTGCGCGACATCGTCTACGTCGAGACCCAGTTCGAGGAAGGGCGCTTCGATCTGTCGGGTTCGCCCGGCATCACCAACCTGGTATTCGAGATCCTGCGCAACGCGCGCGTGCTGCGCCCGAACGTCGATCCGAACCTGGTGGTGTGCTGGGGCGGCCATTCGATCGGCCGCGACGAATACCTGTACACGAAGAAGGTCGGTTACGAGCTCGGCCTGCGCGCGCTCGACATCTGCACCGGCTGCGGTCCCGGCGCGATGAAGGGCCCGATGAAGGGCGCGACGATCGCGCATGCGAAGCAGCGCCGCCACACCAATCGCTACATCGGCATCACCGAACCCGGCATCATCGCCGCGGAATCGCCGAATCCGATCGTCAACGACCTGTTGATCATGCCGGACATCGAGAAGCGCCTCGAGGCCTTCGTGCGCATCGGCCACGCGATCATCGTGTTCCCCGGCGGCGTCGGCACCGCGGAGGAGATCTTGTACCTGCTCGGCATCCTGCTGCATCCGGCGAATGCGAACATCCCGTTTCCGCTGATCTTCACCGGGCCGCGCGAATCAGCCGCGTATTTCGAGCAGATCGACCGCTTCCTGCGTCTCGCGCTTGGCCAGGACGCCGCGAAACGCTACACGATCGTCGTTGACGATCCACGCGAGGTCGCGCGTCTCGTGCGCAAGGGCATCGAGCGCGTGCGCCTGTACCGGCTGGACAACCAGGACGCGTTTTTCTTCAACTGGGCGCTGCACATCGAGCCGGAGTTGCAGATGCCGTTCAAGCCGACCCATGCGGCGATGGCCGCGCTGAACCTGCATCGCAACCAGCCGCCGCACCAGCTTGCCGCCTGTCTGCGCCGCGCGTTCTCCGGGATCGTCGCCGGCAACGTCAAGGAGGAGGGCATGCGCGCGATCGAAAAGGATGGGCCGTTCGGGCTCGATGGCGACCACGACATCATGCAGGCGCTTGATGCGTTGCTTGCGAGCTTCGTCGCCCAGCAGCGCATGAAACTGCCGGGTTCGCGCTATGTGCCTTGCTATCGCATCCATTCGGCGTGAGGGCTTGCCCTTCTCCGCTCGGGATCGAAGCCCGCCCTCCGGCGGGCTGAGGGTAGCGCGTAGCGCCGGATGAGGGTTCGGGACTGTCGTGCAATGTCAGCTCGCGCCGAACCCTCACTCCAACCCTGCTCCCGTTGAGAGAGGGGCTTCGATAACTAACCCGACGGTTTCGCCGCGGTCGACGCGCTGCCGGCCGCAACCGTCGTGCGCGCCGCGATCTGCACTTTCTGACCCGATGTCAGCCGCTCCGCGCCGCGCACGACCACCAGATCGCCGCTGTGCAGCGGACCTTCGACCGCAGTGAGTTCGCCGTCGCTCGCGCCCGCGTGCACGTCGACGCGCTCGCTGCGGCCATCGTCGCCGACGCGCACGACATAACTGCCCTCCGCGCGCACCACCAGCGCATCGCGCGGCACTGCCATCGTCTGCACGACCGCGCGTTCCGGAAGCGCGACCTCGATCGCGCCGCCGACCATCAGCCGCGCGTCGCCGAGCGCGAGGCGCAGCTCGAACTGGCGTGAATGCTCCTCGCCCACCGGCACGATCGCGCGCACGCGCGCCTTCGCGGTCCTGTCGCCGAAACGCACCGGCAGTTCCATGTCCGGCTGCACGATCGACGCCAGCGCGAGCGGTGCCTGCACGCGCGCTTCCAGATGCGAGATGTCGACCAGGTGCGCGATCGCGGCGCCGGTCGCGACGAACTCGCCCCGCGTCGCGAGGCGCTCGCTGACCACGCCGGGAAACGGCGCGCGCAGCTCGGTCTGATCGAGGTCGTACTGCGCCGAGCGCACGCGCACCTCGGCCTGGCGCAGCTGCGCGGTGAATTGCGCGACCTGCGCGCGCGCCTCGTCGACCTGGTTCGCGGCGATGCTCTGGCTGCTGGCGAGCTTGTCGAGGCGCTCGCTCTGGCGCGCGGCGAGTTCGCGCTGCGCCTTGATCCGTGCGACCTCGCTGCGTGCATCCTCCAGATGCAGCCGGATCGCCTGGTCCTCGAGCTTGGCAACGCGCTCGCCGGTCTTGAGGCGCGTGCCGACCTCGGCCACGTATTCGATGCGTCCGGCGGCGCTGGTCGCAAGTTTCGCGTCATCGCGGCTGACCACGCTGCCGGGCACCCAGCGCTGCGGCGCAATGCGCGCAAGATCGGCCTTGGCGACCTCGACGATCGGAGCAGGTTGAGCCGGCGCCTGCGCGAATGCGACGTCGCACGAAACGGCCAATGTGACCGCGATCAGCGCGGGATGGAATACTCGGGACAAGGACATGAC